>JAZNYQ010000102.1:0-6009 GCA_045594545.1 Eubacteriales bacterium
CCGAAACAGTTTAAGTAAGAAAGATCCTTATCTTCATCCTTTGGCTTGCCTTGTGCTTCAAGCCGTTCTGATGTTTTGTGTACTCATTATATCATTACCAAAATGTCAGGTCAATGGGTTTGGCTGAAACATGACCCCACAGGTCATGCAAATTTTTATTCAAACAATTCCGACACCGTAACCCTTAAAGCAGATGCAATATCAAATAGCACCTCAAAAGAAGGATCTTTTTTACCGCAGATAATCCGGTTAATATATCCGTCATTCTTTTTTATCTTACTGCTCAGATACTGGCACGATAAATTCCTCTCATTCATTAGCATACAGAGCTTTTTAACGAACAACTTTCTTCCTTCTTCATAACTCAGTTGCTTTCCCATAATAAAACCTCACTTATATAAAAACTAAAGAGTCGTCATGCGACTTCGTTTATTAATGTAAGGTTTGTTTTATTTGAGTTTCAAGAAATCATTAATTTAATCATCCAAAACAATATTGCGGTTATACAAAAGAATAACTTTAATGGTCTTGCTGCCGATCTTACCGAGAGTTTCCATGTTGCCCATCGAGCAGATGCTACCAAGGATGGACAAGAAAATCAGAGGAACAGATACCGCCGAGATAAGCCCCATAAACGCATCGGTCACGGGAGTCAGCACGTACTCGTTTGCGCCTGCTCTAATCCCTTCGGGCAAAAGTTTAAGGAGTATTCCGGCAATAATGGCAAGCCCTATTGCCACACCCATTTTAACCGTGCTTGATAACGGCTTTTTCTTGGGGATGAAGATGATATGATTCTTTCCGTTTCGGTATCCGTATGAGGGAGAAAGACCGATGCCTGCTAAAATACCGTTTATGGCGTTTTCTTCCTCGTCTTTTTCAAGAGGGTTGTAAACCCGACCTGCAACGATTAACTCAACCTTGATCGTCAGAAGGCGTTTCACTCATCTGACCTTAAAGGTCGCTTCTTTACCAAACTTTGCTTGGTAATCGAGTAGGATTTCTTCAAGGGTGAGCTTGATTCGCAGAGCCTCGCGCTTTTCCACTCCGACAGATGTCAGAAAAGCACCAACATCCTCACAGGTAAGGTCAATATTGCTGTTTGAGAAATCTAATTGTTCCAATTTACCACCTCAATTAAGTATCCGAGGCGGACTTTTTGTTTTTTTCGTTTTTACACACGCTGTGTAGCTTTTCGCCTCTTGGCATTTCTTCGGCACGTATTCTAAATTCTTCCGTGCGAAAATCTGCAAACTTGCAATAATAACAATCGGTTGTGGACGGATATGTTCTTGACTCACTGCCAAGTTCCCATAAAGGACACTTATCGGTTTCTGCTACAACGAGATAGCCGTTTTCTGTGTATTTCTGATCAATCAAATCACAGCGCCTCCTTTGCGCACAACTATTCACTAAAAAACCTCATAAGCAGAGGGTATATTACACCGTAAAAATTGTAATAAAAAAACTCCCCGTAATGGGGAGTTTGGCATAGATTGTATATTTTTTGGCACAGATTGTAGGTTTACTTCAAATTCAAACTGATTTTCGCAGAGAAAATCCCGTCCTCTGCTGTGAAATCATACATACCATTGTATTTGTTTGTGGTTGCGATCACTGAGCGAATACCAACGCCATAGGAACTGAACACCTGTGGTTCATATTTATGATATTTCAGAAATCAGGAACTCATTTTAAAGGGTTTCGGAAACCGTGTGCAATTAACCCCAAAATAAAAAAGCGGCTTAGAGCCGCATAAACACTGACAATAAAAAAATGAATCACCCTTCAACTGAACATTAATGGTTCAGATTTGAGGGGTGATTCAGTCGGTACCGATGGCGCAATGGAAAACGAGCGGATAGTTGTTTTCATCTGCCAATATTTCAAAGACCTTTACCACCGAGTCTCGATTGTTATCATAGTATGAAACGTTGGAAGCCATGGGGCATTGCACATAGGATACCCCCGCCATGGCACTTTCATTCACCTTGCCGACGGCTTCGTTTCGCAGATCAATTTCGGTTACGATTCCCAATTCCGTTAAGGTTGTTATGCCCTTATCGGTAATCATCCGAGCATCGCCCGGCTTTTCCCATTGGCCCGAGCGATACAACAGCCCTTGTTTCACCCGACGGCCGTCTTCCGTCTTCCAACCACCTAAATCCCGCATATTGGTCACGCCGTCGCAATAGATATTGCGAGGGGCGCAATCGGCGGTGGAAAAACTGGCGACTTCGGTGACCACATCCTCGGCGGCTACCGTCCAGTAATAGGTGGTTGCGATCTTGAGATTGTACACGTATAGCGACTTGCGGTTTGTGCTGTACACCTTAGCGTCAGCCATGTCAGGGGATTCGGACAATGATATGGTAAACTCCGTCTTATCCGCCAAATCGCTTTTCCATTTCAATACCACTGCCTTGGGCTGGCTTAATTCCTCTCCCCCTTTGGCTGACATGAACAAGTATTCATCATCCAAATAGCCTTGTTGTTCTTCGGTATGGATATCCACCACACCCAGATCGGTCAACCGAATCGGGCCTTGCTGCACCGATGACGATGCCGAGTCCGATTCACTTACCGACGCACAGCCCGATACCACTAAAATCAGGCATAGGATAATTGCCACCATTCGTTTCATAATTTTTACTCCTTTTTCTCACTTTTATTACCGAGGATGATGCCGACGGCAATCAAGACAAAGGCAATCAGGTATTGCCATTTGAAAATGTTTTCTCCCAGCAACAGCGCCCCGAACAGACAGGCAAACAGGGGTTCCGACAGTTTAATGATAAACATTTTGGAAAGACTGTCCTGTTTGAGCACGTAATACCACAGGGTATAGCCAGCGATGGAGGCGGTGCAGATATAGGCAAAGACCAAGGTGGATTGGAGGGTGAAGGTGGGGAAAGAAGCCCCCATGCACAGCGCCGCCACCAGCAAAATCAAACCGCCGGAGAGCTGGGAAATACCTGTAACCCAAAAGGGGGAATTGCCTGACACCGTTTTCTTGGTAATCACGTTGGAGATGACAGTGCAAAACGATGCCATAATAATGAGGATATCGCCAAGGGAAAAACGGATCCCGCCCGAATGGTAATTGATGGCAACAATACCGCAAAAACCGATTAGCGCACCAAGAATTTTCAGTATACTAAACTTCTCATCCTGAAAGAACAGGAAGGCAAAGCAGACGTAGAGCAGTACGCCGAGCTGCTTAATGAGCGCCGTTTCCGAACTGTCAGTGGTACTGATACCAATATAAGTAAAGGCATAATGCAGCACAATGGAGAACAATCCGACAACCACAATATTCCACACCTGTTTTTTCTTAGGGGCAGCCATCTTTTCCCGCCGAATCAAGCTATAGCCACACACGATCAACCCGCTCACGATAAAACGGAGGCTGGCGAACATCAGAATGTCCGGTATGGAGGAAGAATTGATGTGAAACACCTGATATCCGATTTTGAGAAAGGGGAACAACGACCCCCACAGAGCCATCACCAACAAGGTGAGCAGAATCATTTTGAGGTTTTTATTTTTCATATGTATTTCCTATTTCCACAAAGGCTAAAAGAGGTGAATTTCACCTCTTATTTGCTGTTATACCTTTTGAAGTTTGATCCAGTTGAGAGAGATGCCCTTTTGTCTTTCATCGTCACGGATAAAGAATTTGAGCCTATGCTCCCCTTCTGTGAGCGAGACCGAACACAGGGGCAGGGTGTGCCAATCCTCCCAATCTTCGGCGGTGAGCGGATGAACGCCGGTTACGATTTCTTCTTCGTCGATCAGCAGATCCAGACGTGTGGTGTCAAAGGGCGTAGCCAGACGGCAGGACACGGCATAATTACCGGCCGTCTTGACATCCAAATCGTAATAGACGAAGACATCGTTATTATTCTTATCCTTTTTGGTGTTACCCAGCACATAACCCTCGCCATCGGTAGAGAGCATCTCGCCTACCGAGGTGCTGCTTACACCGGTAAAGACGGCGCCTTTGAGCACGACCTCATCCTCAACCGCAAAACAAAGTCCCATATTGCCGACACGGAAGCGTTCCGAGCGCATGACCGAATTGAGTACATATTCGGCATTGATCACCAGTTCTTTGCGTTCGAGCCGTCCCTTTTCCAGCATTTCCTTAACTAAGCGAATTTCATCGGGATAGCCAAAGGGCATCTTGATATTATTGCCCGCCTTGATCTCCCGCCATTGCCGTTCGGGGACACGCCAATCGGTCATGATGGCGCCCTGATAGCCCCACTCATTGCGCACAATGCCGGTGAGCAAGCCGTGATGCGCCGAGGTGTGGGTGCCGTTGAGGAGGTTATAGGAGGTCATGATAAAGCCGGGGTTTGCCTCCTTGATGGCAATCTCAAAGCCCTTGAGATAAATTTCCCGCATGGCACGCTCAGAAACCTGAGAGGAGATATGGAAACGGTTGATTTCCTTATTGTTTGCCGTAAAATGCTTGATGGTGCACAGCATACCCGTGCTTTGCACGCCGTTTACATATGCCACGGCGGTTTTCCCGCTTACCAGCGGATCTTCCGAATAATATTCGAAGTTTCGCCCGCACAGGGGGTTTCGGTGAATATTCAAACCGGGCGCCAACAGCACGTCGATATCGAAATAGATGCCCTCCTCGGCGATGTTTTGACCAACGGCAAAGGCAACGTCGTAATCCCACGAGCAAGCCAGCAAGGTGGAGCAGGGGAAGCAGACGGTGGGCACTGTTTTACGCAAGCCGGCAGGACCGTCCGCCGTTTGGATATTGGGGATTCCGTATTTCTTATTGTTACCGATACCGGCAGTGCCTCTGGGAAAGGCGGGGGGCTGGGCGGTTGCCAATTCAATCAGTTCGTCATCGGTGAGTTGGGCGAGGAAGGTATAGATATCCACTTCCCCATCTGCCACGTTTCGAAGAGTATATAACCGATCGGGTTTTGGTTTGATGACGTCCTGTTCGGTTTCGACCTCACCGATCCATGCGCTGACAAATTTCTTGTTCGTGCTTAACCGACGGTCAATGGGTGTCGTCAGTTTCAAAGAGTGTTTAGCTACGATTTCATCCTTGGCTACCGACAGAGTACCGCACGATTGGCGGTCACGGACGTTGTTGCCGAAGAAGAAGGTATATTCCCCCTTTTCCAGCACGAAACCGCCGAGGCAACCGGTAATGCCGGTATCGTCAAAGCTGGCCAGTTCCTTTTTCTTGACGGTAAAGGACAGTACCTGCGATTCGCCCGGTGCCAACACTTTGGTTTTGCCGAAGGCACGCAGTTCTACCGCCGGATGCTCCAGCACACCCAGCGGTGCCGACGAATAGATCTGTACCACTTCGGCGCCGTGGTAATCGCCGATATTTTTTACACTAACGGTAAGATCCACCCCATCGTCCTCAACGGCAAAGGATTGGCACGCCATTTCAAACTGCGTATAGCTCAAGCCGTAGCCAAAGGGATATAAGACCCGATCGGGGGCAAAGGTTTCAAAATAGCGGTAGCCGACAAAGATATCTTCTTCGTACGGATACGCCGACTGTCTTTTTTCAAAATCCAAGGACGAGGGATAATCGTAGTAATCGTAGGCGAAGGTATCGGTCAGGTGTCCGCTGGGAGTCACATCGCCGCACAGCACATCGGCTACGGCATTACCGCCCTCCATGCCGGGGAGCCAAACAATCAGCACCGCCTTAATTTTGGGGAAATTTTCAATCCAGCTCAGATCAATGACTGACGGAATATTTAGGAGCAAAACAACATTTTTAATTGTCTTGTTTTGCTCTAGACCGTCAAAGAACGCTAATTCCTCATCGGTAGGATAATACTGCCCTTTGACGGCATAGTAGTCCTCTTCTTCACCGGAATTTCTGGCAAACACGGCAACTGCCGTTTCCGAATCGTCGCAAAGCACGAGTCTTCCTTCTGTTGCTTTGTTTTGCAAGCCCTGACCGATGGAAACGAAGTACTCGCAGAAGACGTCGGCAGAACCGCCGCCGCC
>JAZNYQ010000103.1:0-38258 GCA_045594545.1 Eubacteriales bacterium
ATGTGGTCATTCAAAAACTGCAAATTAAGCAGGAAAATTAACTACACATTAACTAGAGAAAACCACTATTATCAACACAATACAAATACCGTCTATGCGGTCAATCTTGCGTTTGAATCAGCTTTCGCTGCAACTAAAAGAAATGAGCCCGATGCAACACCGAGCTCATTCACTAACAATTTTATAATGTCCAAACTTTGGGATTCACTTCAAGTTTTGTATGTGCCGTTCACTTTTTATGCTACCTTCTCAAAAAAGATAACATATGATAAATCGCCATCCTTGAAGAAGTCAACACTTAAGCCATCCTCCATCAATTTTTTACCGGTCATGGTTAGTGTATAGTCGGTGAAATTGACACTTAAATTATAAGTGGCATTTTCATCAAGCCCCTTAAGCAAATAGGTCATTTTCTTCACATCACAACCATTTGGACGAAAGACCGCCAAAAAGCCACGGCCTTCATCTTCAAGATAATATTCATAGCAGGCATCCGTATTGCTAATGTTATCTTCCCTCGAATTCTCATCATTGTAACCCTGCTTAAGAATATAGTAATCCCCCCGCATAATTTCACGACGCAACAGATACTCATCTATAAACAGATTTGTACCGGTTCGAGCATGAATAGCAAGATTCATGGTGGAACAGCGATAGTTATATAGGTTTCCGCTTGGACTGCCGTTGGGACTGTAACTCCCATCTGAGATAGGCAGCCACCAAGACAAATTAGCACCGATTGTGCGTACTCCCTCAGCGGTAGAATCCTCCTTTGTGGACCCGGAGCTGGTGTAATCCGTACGCCATAGCGGAATGGATCGGCTCATCATCTCCAGATCCAGTCTTTTACCACCCGAGGCGCAGTTGTCAATCATTAGTCCCGGATTCATTTCTACCAATGCATCCAGAAAACGATATTCATTGGTAATGTACTTGATCTCGGTGATGCCAACACGATCCTCGCCTAACTTTCTGTCTTCGGCACTCCAATAAGTTGTCGGCTTCATGTTGAAGTCCTGGCGATACCAGTCAACGCCGTTCTCTCGAAGCAAACCGCCGATCCAGTCAACCATATACTCCAACACTTCATTCTCAGATAATTTGAGAAGCATAAAATCACTGGTTTCTTTTTTGTCATAGAAATATTCGGGGTGCTCAACTGTCAGCTTGGTGCCCTCTATGGCACGCTCCGGCTCTACCCAGAGCAGCAATTCTTTTCCGTGTTCATGCAAGTAATCACTAACCGGCTTAATGTTGCCATCCGGATACCCGTCAGGAATAAAATACCAGTTTCCGACATTGTTATACCATGAACCATCCGATAAATTATTTCCCAATTTATCGCCGTACCAACCAGCATCAATCCAATGTACGTCGAATTTGATATTACCTTCTACGCGGGATCGCACCGCCTGTAGTTCATTTTCTAAACCTAACCCTCCTTGAGAATCACTGGTCCATACAATAGGACCATACTTGATTGGGTGACCTGATTCATCTGCAGGGGTATAGGACTTAAGAACCAATTGACGAAAATCATTGTGACCGTCATCCTGATCACCAACAAAAAACTGTAGCGCCATCATCGGTGTGCGCATATCTTCGCCGGCCAGCAAAGCAATATTGGTCTGCTTCATACCGGCCGTGATGGTAACACGCCCATCTTCGTTACTAAAGGTCGCCTTCCAATCACCGGACCAACCAATGCCGCCGATCACCCCATATTCTCCATTACAAATATCGAAGTAGGGCATGATCAGGTCAGACGAACGCCCTTCGCCGCTAGCCATCGAATATTCGGATTCTTTAGTTAGGTCTACACTAAAGCGCTGAAAGTCGGTAATATCGGGAATCGAGCCTTTGGCTGAGGTCATAATCGGATCTTTAATAGTTACCGCAGCGTTAATAGCCTGAATATTGCTTATCACCGGCGACTTACCACTGCCTTCATTTTTAAAATAATTAGTCCACTCCAAAGCAGCCATCTCTCTATCATAGATGATTTCGCTCCAGGCTGTCACGTCACCATTCTTATAAGTAAGTATCCATCCATTTTGGGTTTCTTCCACTACTTTATCCCACTGCGTAATATGTTTGGCATACTCGACACCATTATAGTCAAAGGAGAACAGCGTGTTATTTTCCATCTGCTCCTTAATCCATGTCATTGCTGCCGCAGCAGGATCGGAAAAACCCATCTCAGTTGCCGGCTTTGCACAGGCGACCAATGAGAATACAATCAGAAGCGAAAGAAGCCATGCTATTATCTTTTTCATTGTTTATGCCGCCTTTCTTTTCTTGATTAGGGTTATGATAAACATCAGCAATACAGCAATCACAACGCCCGCACCGAGAATAATTGCAATTACAAACGGATCGTTTTTTACAACCTGTGTTGTCTGAATCTCATCTGCCGGATCATCTGTGATTTCTTCGATAGGACCATTGCCTTCCGAGATTGGGTTTTGCGTAATACCTTTTATATCATTTATGCCTTCTGATGGGTTAAATTGAGAACGATCGACCTTATATCCAAAATCAACCTCAACAGGTAAATTACTGGCTTCCCATCCGCTGATATACAGTGGAGTTAAATATACTTCACCATCAGCTGTAGTAATATTGCACAGTCTGCCATCAGCTGTCGGCACCGTGGTATCATATGGGACCTCTTCGATACCGAAGGTCACAAAATATTTATCCTTATAAACACCGTGTAACCCTTCCCAGTTAAGAATATCGGTAACTGTAGAACAACCAAATGTTCTATCTTTCAATGTCCAAATCAAGCGGTCATGCTTATTATCCACAAACTGAATTGTACCGTTCCATTGCAGAACAGCATTATAGCTTGGGTGAAGCAATTCTTCTTTATACCGTTGTACACTACCTCCGGCATTTGTAATTCGCAAAGCCATGTGCGGGCCACGGTTTGTTTGATGATAATTGAGTGCGATTGGTTCTGAGAACTCGATAACAATCTCATTGTCATTGATCTGGATGGCACGCTTCACCGTTAATTGACGCTCGGCCGCCTGCACAGGCAGGCAGCACAAAAGCGCAATTACTATAAAGAGGGACAATAATGTATTCTTTAATTTCATTTTTTATTCTCCTCCTTCTTCTTCGGTTTGATTAGTAAAGCGATCACCGTCGCAATAACCGCAACAGCGGCTGATATGATAATGTAATAAGTATAATCCGTCACATACTCAATATTTTCCTGCGTGGTCGCATCAGCATCGGTGTCTCGCTCCGGCAAATCGTATGCCACCTCAACATCAAACTGAATCTGGCCTGAGGTGTAGTCACAGGATAGCTTGCGCATTCCCGACAGGTCGGTAATACCTGCCAAACGCATGCTTCTGGCGGGCGCAGCAAAGCCTTCGGTATCATTAATTATAACAAAAGCTACGCGCGCACCGAGATTCCATTTGAGGTTGCCTTCATAATTAAATATCTCAGTCAGGCTCTTAGCATTAGCCGAATCAAGCGTCCACAGAATAACATTCTTGTTATCATCCTTATACATCCAAGTACCCTTGAAATTAGCCGTTTTGCCATTAGCCAGAGACTCCGTATTACCTGATGCCGTCAGATATCGAATAGACATAGTCGGCGCACCGTCACCCTCTGCAATCAGCACTCCCTCGGAGAAAACCAGTTCTATTGTCTGATCGTCAATTGCCTTAGCGGAAAGCAACTGTACATCCGCAACACCCTTAAGTGCAGAAGTATTAAGATCCATATATAGGTCATCCATAGATTTTTTCATGAAATTCGCCGTCAAATGGTTCTTACCGTCAGGCCCGATTATATTATCAATCAAGCCATTAGCACCCACCTTAATAACATTTGCCGTTGCATAATCCTCAATGCAGAATTTTAGAACAGAACCTTCCTGCTGCTTCAGCGCACCACGATAATTCACGACATCAGAAATATTACAAGCGCCAAAAGCATATCCGGTCTGTGTCCATATAATGGAGGTATGCGACTCATCAGTCCAAGCCCAGGAACCTCCCCATTGGATCGGCAAGTGATTGTATTCGTCACCGGAGTATAGCAAATTGTTATCCTTATCAACCAAACGAATAGCCATATACGGATTCCCGACAATGTTCACCCTGCTCGAAAAATCAATGCGGATCTGGGTGTCATTGATAATTTTCGCGGTAGCTGTTATCTTTTTGGGTGTATAACTCTGAGTCATCGGCACAAAGGCACCGGCTCGGTCGGTCACTAAAACATTACCTGTCAAAGCAACGCCGGACTTACCCTTTAAAGTAACGTTATCCACATAACCGCTACGACGAATTATGGCCTCGTTATTCTCTTCCATACCGACCACAATTTGACAACCTTCATATTCCTTATTCCAGTCATGATGGAAGATATCGGTCAGATTACCGCACATACCGGGCGTAGTGACAATCTTACACTTGATTTGAGTATGATCTTCGTTATACCATTCCCAATTCATACCCCACTGCATGGGCGTATTTTTTTCATTGTTAGTTTGGGATGCAGTAACATATACACCGTCAACCGTTTTATATAGTAATTTATTTTTTTCATCAAGCATACGGACAGCCAGATAAGGATTCGATACAATATCAACGGGAGCTGAGAAGGTAATTACGACTTCCATGTCGCTAATAGCCTCAGCCTTAACTATGCCTAATTCACCTTGTGGAATTTGCGTCGGATCCAAATCCGGAGCATAAGCAATGTCCTTCTTGCCATTGAAAGGATCCGCCAACAACCGATGACCGGTGGTGGTCTTGACAGCATCGACAACGCCATCGCTGCCGGTACGGTCATCCACGGCAACCACTAATCGATTATACTCATCATCCAGCAGAGTAACGATATCATCCAAGCCCAACATTGGCAAATCCGGATTACCGTTATGATTCAGAGTAAATACCAGTTGAGTATGAGCATCATTATAATAGTTGAAATACCCCTGCCACTGATAATAGACACCGTCTTCGGTCTTTTTGTATCCATAGTTATCATTAACCAGACGAATCCAGCCTCGCGGCATAGAGCCGGGGTTAAGAATCTCGCCACTAATTACAACCTCTTCCGAGAAGGTAACAACAACTTGCGACTGGCTAATAATTTCAGCTTTTTCAATTAATACCTCAGCCGACGGATCGGGATTTTGATACTCATTAATATCCACATACAGATGATCCCCGCTATGGGACAGGAACCGAGTCATATCCGCCTGCTTACCGGTAGCAGCATCTCGGATATGGTGGATCAGGTGATTGCCTGCATAATAGGTGTCACCATTTTCGGTCGTACCAGGATTGACCTCCTCAAAGGTAAATACCATATTCATACCCTGTAGTGTAGGAATCATATTGATTTTACTGATAAGCACACTGATATCAGTTGTACCAAAATCAACAATCATCACACGTCCATCAGCTGAATCAACCGAGACATCCTGAGCCTGCCATAACAAATCACTGCCGGTAGTTATCAAACTGTTTGTTACCGTGTCTACGCGCACTACATCGCCGGATGGACGAATCATGCGCAGACCGACAATAGGTTTAGCCGATCCGTTCATATCAACAAGTTTGATAGGACGGTTAAAGGTAACGGTCATCTTGGAAGCTCCGACCTGCTTCACCGACTCAATCGTTAGTAGTTCGGTTGCAACCGCAGCCGACGGTAATTTCTTATAATAAATATCGCCGTACTGGAGGTTAGAAGACAAAAGCTTCGACCCATCGACTGCCACAACGGTATTCACCAAACCATCCTTGATCTTGTCGCCGGAACCACTTCCGTCATTCTGCATAATCGCAAGCACCATCGTATAACCAGCAAATTCCGGCCGTTCGGCTAAGCGGAAAAACTGTGAAAAGTTACGGATATAAAATCCACTCTTACTGGTTTCAAAAACAAGATTAAATGTCTTATTGTCCGTGGTGGAAGGTATGAGATTAAAATTGAGTGCGTTACGACCGGTGCCACCCGCTGTGCTGACATCAGAGATATTATTACCCGTACCATTACAATATACCAGCTGGTTGTTGGCCAGATTATTAGCCACTATACGTATTGCAAATCCGGTTTTCTCGTAAGAAGACAGTTCCTTATTAAAGGTGATCTGCATCGTCTGCTCATCAAGAATGGTCATGCTTTCAACCTTAACTCCACCGCGTGCTAACCCGGAGATCGGCGCATAGAAGCCTTCCTTGCCACCGGCAGGACCATTATCACCATTAGTGACCAACAGGTATTTGCCGTCGCCATCTGTCCAGTTATCTACTCGCCCGACCATGTTACCGCCTGTAACCACCTTATCTTCAAAGGCCAAGGTCAATACATACTTACCATAATAGATCGAATCAGGATCTTGAGTCATGTCATACAAATCCTGCAAATTGGCAGTTGTGGTATAGAGCCAGATATCCGAAGCCGTACCAGTCGGCAAAACATTACCTTCCGCATCGATCGGCTTGAAATCCTTTTTATTACCCCACTGCGCCCAAGCGTTCTTTAATTTACCGGCAAAAGTATAGTAACCATCCTGCACAGAAGCCAAGCGGAAAAGAACATCGCCTGTATTGTTAGCATCAAAGACGGTATTGGTGACCGCTTGATTGAATTTAACCTTGACTGTATGATTATCAACCAATTCCGCCCTGGTTACGGTCACATAGTCATATTCAGTCAATGCAAAATAAGCCGTGCCATCCTTGGTAGCCAACAATGCCTTATCTCCGGCTGTAATTGAATCAACTAAGCCGTTGCCGTTGAGAGTCGGTTCTTCCATGCGAAGTTCCAGTCGACCGTCAGTTACAAACTCAACAATCTCACCGTACAATGTGCTCAAATGACCAACCAGCATATCGCTTCGATTACCATAGGTATTGACACCTGCAAGATCCCAGCGTGCAAGGCTCCATCCGTCACCAGGCTTCACATTAGAATATACCTTATCGTTGCCCTTATACCACAAAAGTTTCCCTTCGTCGTTGCGTCCGACGATATATATCTGCGTTGCGGTATAGGTAATGTCTTCACTGAAATCAATCAGCAGACTCTTATCCTTATGTACCCGTACTTCATCCACAGCCAGCACAACATCCTGCACCTGAATGATATCCGCACAAGCCTTATCAAATTCCGCCGCATGGGTTGCAGCAAGGCAAGCCAATCCGTTGGATGTCATGATTTCATTAACCATACCATCACTATCGGATACGGCCGAAACAATCTCAACGCCTAGATATTTGTCACCGAGTTGTGCAGCAATATCCTGTTGCCAGGAATCAGAAACGGAGGAAATTTTGACCATCAGTTTGTCACCGCTGCCATAAAAGGCGATCGGTTCAGCATCATAGGCAACATTCAACTGACCATCACTCTTATTATATAATCCCACGCGAATAGAAACATCTGCAGGGAATGCAATAGTCTCAGAGAAGGTCAATAATACATGATTATCTGCCAATAAAGATGCACCGGTCAACCGGACTGTACTCGTTATGTCGATACAGGCGGCATCCACCGGCCCCTGTGTTGCCATCAAAGGCGAACCATCTGCCGCCGTCAAACCATCAATGAACCCATTTTTCTGGCGCTCAATTGGTCCACCTGCAGAGACCGCTTTTTCCTCAAAACAAAGCTTGACAAAAAACTTCTTATCGGGATTCTGCTGCTTAAGGCTTTCCGTTGATGCATAGGCCTTCTTTAAGCCTTGAGCAAATGTCAGCTTGACCGATCCCGCATCATCCACTGCATCTATGTCGGACGGTGCCCACTGATACCAGACACCCGTTGTGCCAAGCGATCCGTCATACTCGCCGGTATTGCTGCGATATACGGTATTGTTTTCATCAACGATACGCAACAGTATATCAACGGGCTCATACTCTTTTTTGCCGTCAGCAAATGAATCCAGACCCGACAACTTGTGCGAAAATTTGACAAGTAGTTCCGTATCTGTAGTTTTAGTTGCCGAATCAAGGGTAACCGCATTCTGATACAGTTCCTGCGAGCCAAACCAAATGCCATCCGGACCGTAGGTAGTATTGGTTGCCCCACCCAAAGCAATACCATCAATACAGGTCAACCCATTGAGTGCGTTATCATCAGGATATCCGCTGCTTGCCACTTCGTAGAGGGCAACGCGCAAATAATCAGCCTGCTTTTGCCCAAAGAAATAACCATTGATACTGCGTGATGTGTTGTCAATACGCACACCGATACGGTTGTCCGATGTATATTCCGGAACAACGGTTGCGCCGCAATTATCCACAGATGATGTACCTGAGGTCTTAAATCCGGCAACACGCGCCTTAAGATTCTCCGCTTTATCTATCTTTTGGCTAAAGTATACAAGTACTACACGATCCTTATCGGACTCAGCCTTAGCCATCCAATCCGGCATGCGCATAATGCGCTCAATCTCAAAGGTCAGATCCGTAACCGATACTGTAATAGCATCTCCGCCATCATAGGTTCCGGTACGTCCGACTAACTTGTTGCCGTTAATATCGGTGGCGCCGGCTAAATAATTATCTCGATTCGAATCCTGCGTATCATACATATCAACTCTGAAGGATACATTGGTTCCTCTCTTACGCCAAACATCAAAATTGCTGGCGTTAACAACCGTATAATCCGCAGTATCATTACCAAACGTAATAGCAATAGGATTGGTACCGCCAACATACGTACCGGTTCCATTGAAATTCGTTGTAATGGTTGTAACACCCGATGTTTTTACTCGAAACTTAATCGTCTTGTTCTCAAGATTTTCAAGCATCTCGGCACTGGGCGTATTGTTGAAATACATCAACACCGTCCGCCCCTTCTTTGTGCCTGAAATACTGGTATAAGAGTCGGACATCTCTTCTACTTTAATAATCTTAAATTCATCAGCAGAAAAATGTTCCGTTGCCTGTATCGATATAGGCATTCCAATCAATAAACTTACACACAACAACAACGCCGCTAAACGCTTCCATGTTTTCACCTATAATCTCTCCTTCAGCGTTATATTTTTATAATCGGGACCATTATATCAAAAATGGTCCCGATTGTTCCAGGTAATTTAAGGATTATTTACCATTCACCAACGTCTTCACCAAAGTCATACACTCCGGACATCAGTACTTCGGCATCAGAAGTCAATGCTTCCGCCACCTCAAAGCAGAGGATATCCAATGTTGGCTGTTCATATTTCTTCATAACTGTCTCCTTACTCGACCACCGTGTGAGTTTTCGCATCGGCAACATCACGCACAAACGTCGATGTTGAACAGATACTCGGCGTACAAGAGATTTCGCTGATTCCGGCAATCCCGCTTACTGTCAGAACCATAGTCGGTGTTTTTGAGGTATCCCTGTTCGGATTCATCCAAGACTCTTTATACGTCGTCAGCAGACTCTGAGTAAAGGCATAAGAAAAGTTTGTCGTCTTTTCATTCTTGGTCACAGCCAGATTCATCTCGATCTCTACCCCGTCACCGGCAGCCAGCAAGTCATAGGCATCCGTGTTTGTGAATACTAACTGGGCACCAAAGGCAACCGAATTTTCCGTTGCATCACGCGGACCGGCACTCTTGAAATCATAATTATAGAAACGGTAACACTTATCGGTACTGTCATACAACGGCAAGGCCGTGTTGTCCGGCTGAAGAACGGTAAATGCCGTGGTCATATCCTTATCTATAATAACGCCACCGCTGACACCGTCTCTTGTGTCAATCAAATCGCCAAAACTCATTAGATTATTCGCTTTAACAGAAAAACCGTTGAGATCAACCGTAACACCTGACGGAATAACTAAGGCGGTATCGCTTGTCATATCCGAATACCCCATCAGCGTGATCGTGTCACCGGACTTAGCGACATCCAGCGCTTCGGCAAACGAGGCATACATCGTTTCACCAATGGCCGCAGAAGAGAACCGATCAGAGGTTATAACGTCTAAGGTAGTATCATAAGTCGCAGTAGAATAACCCAATGTTTTTCCATGGATACTGCACAATCCGTCTACGATATTGTCATCGTCTGTGGTACTGTTTTGTCTGGTTGTTAACGCAAACGAAGCCACGCCGTAACAACCTGTTTCATCCTTAGTCATGGCAGTAGAATGGAAATGTTCCAGGGGGCGGTTAGTCGCTGATGTAAATGCCAGTTGATTATCTGACAATTTCGCCGATAACGCCGAGTCAAAGGTAGGGGTTATGTTATCCACCTGAGTTCCTTTTATTGTGTAACCTCTCAAACGGAATATATTGTTATTGGCAATACTGTCCTTATCGACATCATCATTGAATTCCACCAGCCACGTATAACCAGCCGTCGATGCACCAATTTTTTCCGCCAATGCCGTTGGCATCGGAGCAACATTAGTAATGCGGAAGGGATGCTGCGTAACGGTTACCTGAGTTGAGGGATTCGATAGTTCCACATTCGACTCATTGGTTAGCTTAGTAAAGTCGTTGGTGGTAGGAAACCAAAATTTACAAGAAACCAATCCCATAGCATAACCGCTATTGACATCATCTTTTTTAGTTGTTGTAGAGCGCAGAATATCAAAATGCTTATAAAATGTTAAGTTATTAGAAGGAACATTGCTGTAGCCAAAGAGAATGGCATTATCTTCACACTTTCCTAAATAACTCAGCCCCATATTATCTGTTGAGCTATTATCCTGAGCACGCTTGATTGAGCCGGTCATGAGAATGCGAGCCGTTATTGTTTTTTCATTAAGAGCAGTTAACATCTCGTCTGAGGGCTTGCTGTTGAAGGTCACAATGACCATTCGGCCTTTATAGGCAGCTATCGTATCATCTGACACGCCAAGAGCGGACAGGTAGGCCGAATTGTCCGGTGCCTCTTCGACCGATACGATCTTAAATTCCTCGGTCGAGTCATTTGCCTGTACCGCCATCGGCAAGCCGATGAGCATGCACAGAGCCAAAAGTAGCGCTAAAATTTTCTTTGCTTTCTTCATAAGATTTTCCTCCGTTTAAATTTTTTTTATTTCACTCCCTGATGGGGAGAAAACATCGTTATCATCATAGAATTCACCCTAAAACTGCCGGTATTTCTTGGTGATTTCCGTCAAATTTTAGGCAGTTCTGTCATGCGAAGTTTAGCACAGCCGTAAGGATACAAGTCGATCTCTCGCTCCTCGCCGATCGCCTTGGTCGACTGCGGAATCTTCGCGCAGACCGTTTCATAGCCATCTTCAAAGCCCCAATCTATTGGCTTGACCTTAGCCCTGACTGTCACGGGCGGTTTCCGGCTTGAGAACGGAACTTCATTTACGCCGTTAAACTGCCTCTGCAACTCTTCGGCACAGTAGGCATAATTCCAATCGGAAGTGGGTACATATTCATAGTCACAATACGGGAATTTTCTTTCCACCCCATCCTTCTCATATTCATTCATGCGCTTCTCATAGGAAATCGGCACCGAGAAGACCAACGAACCGCACTGTACCGTATGTAACCCATGCGGACGGGATACCGAGCGGGGCTTTGTTTCAAAACGAATGCAAATCTCGGTATCACTATGGGCGGAAATTTCAAAGGTAAGCATATCCCCTGTAGCCGGCTTGCCATTCACCGTCAGATTTTCAGCAAAGGAAGGGATACGAATCTGAAAGGTAAAATCCGAGCCCGCCTGCACCCGATAGGTGACGCTATTCTCAAAGGGATAATTGGTTTCCACAGTAATGCGACGGTTTCCGTCCTGCAATTCCGCCGGAACCATCAGTGCGCTGAGCACCGTATCATCCCGATGCAGAAACGCCGAAAGCGCAAATTTTGGCCAACCCTGACCGAAATTTGCCGTGCAACAACCAAAATGCGGCTCCAGCCCGAACAAATGGGCTTCTGAGTTGTTGGTTCTGAATAATGATTTACCGGGAAATTTTTCACAGGCGATCTGGTTGCTCATCTGCACATATTGGTGCGTCCACATATCATCGCTGACGGTAGCCGGCAGGGCGTTATACGCCAACACTTCCAGTCGCTCCGCCCATTTTCTGTCACCGGTATAGGCGTAGAGCCATTCATACGAATACATCTGCTCCACAACTGAGCACAGCTCGGTACCTTGGATCGGGCTTAATCCCGACAGACACTCGTCGCCGGTAAATGTTTCGACCGGCGTTCCATTGTACTGTGTCAATACTTCACGCAGGTATTCCGCCTGATCGGTATACGCCTCACCCAGCAAATCACAACTGACCGCCTCGGATTTAAGCATCATGACCAAGTTCACGATATGGGTCTGCAATCGCCAACGGTTAAGCGGTCGATACCATTCCGAAGTTAATTCCTTATAGTCCACGCCCTGTTCTTTTAACAGAGCAGCGAGATCCTGAATCCACGCTTCGTTATATTTTTTATGTAGGAAGTTAAGGGCGACAAAGCCTTCAAACCAACGGAACTTGCCCCATTCGATCAGGCGCAACTTCCCATCCCGAAGCCCCTCATAGAAGTTTCGTAATACGCGGTAGATAACGGTAGGGATCCGTTCATCCCGAGAACATTCGTAATACACCGTCAGCACCTTAGTGATCAGCAAAACCGCCCAGGTGTCATAGGTGGTGCGCTTATCCTCGGCGCACGGACAAATCCAGCCATCCTCTTTTTGCGCCGCCAAAATGGCATCGATATATTTCTTGGCTCTGGCAATTTTATCTTTGTCATTCAACAGATACGCCAAGGGGATAAAACCGTCCAGCCAATAGGGCACACGCTCCCAGCCTTCTCGATCGCCGCCGATCCAAGCGCTGTCCCGCACGTCCGGCCATATGATATCCAGATGACCATTCAGCCCCTCTGCTTGGATCTCCAACTGACGTTTAAGCCATCCGTTTGGTTTTATTTCATTTGTTGTATAGAAGTTCCACTGTGTCATTGCATTTCTCCATTTTGTGGGCTTGGCTTTAGGATCCACCATGACAGATTAAAATTCGATGTCAGATCACTTTTTTGAATGATTGCACTTTAATAATACCAAATGTTTTCAAATGATTGATATAACAATCTTGTCTTTTTTAAAAAATTGTTTTCCAGGTTATCCACATTCTGGGGGTGCGCTGTTCAGATGCTTATAATAACAAAATAGCAAGATTGTTATTGATAGTCATCAAAGTATCGCCTAAACTATATTGAATAGGAGGTATATATATGTATAATAAAATTATAAATTCCATCTTAGAGCATAAAATTATCGTTATCGTAAGAGGTGTAGATAAGGACAAACTGATTCCTTTGACAGAAGCGCTGTACGCCGGTGGCATTCGTCTCATGGAGATCACCTATAGCGCAAACGGATCCATATCTGACCAAGAAACGGCTGAAAACATTCGCATGCTATCTCATTGTTTTGAAGGGAAAATGCATATTGGTGCAGGCACGGTACTGACACCCGAGCAGGTTACGCTTACCAAGCATGCCGGCGGCCGATTTATCATCTCGCCCAATACCGATAAGAGTGTTATTACCAAAACCAAAGAACTCGGTCTGATCTCCATGCCCGGCGCCCTTACTCCGTCTGAAATACAGAAAGCGCATATCTACGGTGCAGACTTTGTAAAGGTCTTCCCTATCAATAGTTTGGGGGCAGGCTACCTGAAGGCAATCAAAGCCCCGCTTTCTCACATCAAGCTTCTGGCTGTCGGCGGAATAAATGAGAAGAACATGAATGATTATCTGAGGGCCGGCGCCTGCGGATTCGGGGTTGGCGCAAATCTTGTCAATAACAGCCTTATTAAAGCAAATGATTTTGAATCGATCACAAACTTAGCAAAACAATATACGGCGGTAATAAAAGAATGTCAACCTATATAACCATTGACGGAGGAACCTCCAATACAAGAATTTACCTTGTCGAAAACCAATCGATCCTGGATACAGTTCGCCTATCGATGGGCGCAAGAAAAGGCATGGAAAATGCGAATGCATTAAAAGATGCCATAAAAGCGGGAATCCTTGAGATATTATCCAAGAATCATATACAGGAGGAGCGCATCACAAGAATTTTGGCCTCCGGCATGATCACCAGCGAATTTGGTTTATGCAACGTTCCGCATATCACTGTTCCGGCAGGGATAGAAGAACTTCACAGCAACATGAAAGAGATTTCTCTTCCCGATATCTCTTCGATCCCATTTGTATTTATTCCAGGCGTAAAGACCCGTTGCGAAACGCTGGAAACAGCGGATATTATGCGAGGCGAGGAAACCGAGCTTATGGGCTTGGCTCAGATCGGTCGGTGCGCTTATGTTCTTCCCGGTTCACATTCAAAGATCATTTATACCGATAATAAAAATCGTATCATTGACTTTTCCACAATGTTGACCGGCGAAATGGTCGCCTCGATATCGCAGCACACGATCCTTAGCGATGCCGTACGGCTGGATATTGCCACTATCGACTCTGACTTTTTGTTGAAAGGATTTCAGTACTGTCAAAAACGCGGCATAAACGAGGCTCTTTTCAAGGTTCGCATCTTAAAGAACATCTTTCAGTGCACCGCAGAAGAGATCTACAGTTTTTTCTTGGGCGTAGTCCTGTGTCAGGAGATCGAGCTGCTTGAAAAAAGTCCTGTTGATACCATAATCTTGGGTGGACGAGAGCAAATACGAAACGCCATGGCAATCATACTCAAACAAACATCAAACAAGAAAATTATTTGCTTAAACAGCAAGGAGGTGGAGCTTTCCACATCCCTGGGGATGGTTCATATATATGAACACAAAGGAAAGGAAAAATAACATGTTGATAACTGACAGAGAGCAATTGAAAAACTATGATTCTGCGCACCGTGTATGGCAAGGGATCCCCGGCATTGCGCGCACAAAGAGCGGACGCACATTCATTTCCGCTTATTCGGGAAATGTAAAGGAAACATACGGTAATTTTTGTTTTGTTTTAGCAAGTGACAGCGATTCTGATTTTGGCGAACCGATCATCACCGCCTATAAAGACGGGGATTTTCGCTGCTTTGATCCGGTTTTATGGATCGACCCGTTAAACCGACTTTGGTTTATTTGGAATGTCATGCCGGGCGAGGAGGTATGGGGCTCCATCTGTGCGGATCCCGATGCAGACGAGTTACAATGGGGCGAAGAATTTTACATTGGTCGCGGCGTCATGATGAACAAGCCCATTGTATTAACCAGCGGCGAATGGCTATTCCCGATTGCCTTTTGGAAGGAAAGCATATACAAAGAAATGAGAAAGCTGCCTCAGCAGAGCGATGATGTGTCCGGTGCTTATGTCTATAAGACGTCTGACAACGGTAAGAGCTTTATCAAGCTGGGGGGCGCAGTCATTCGGGACCGTTCGTTTGATGAGCATATGGTCATCGAATTGGAAAACAACCTGCTGATGATGCTGGTAAGAACAAACTACGGTATCGCCGTATCGTATTCCTATGACCGTGGCATGAACTGGGATATGGGGACCGACAGCAAACTGGGCGGACCTTGCTCCAGATTTCACATTACCCGTCTGCGTTCAGGACGGATCCTCTTGATCAATCACTATCATTTTGAAGGACGAAACAATCTAACCGCCCTGCTTTCTGAAGACGACGGGAAAACTTATCCTTATACCCTGCTACTTGATGAACGCAGATCGGTCTCCTATCCGGATGCCATGGAGGGGGATGACGGATTTATCTACATCGTTTATGATAGAGAGCGAGGCTGTTTTAAGTCCACTCTGGACGAGGCGTATGCCGATGCGCGTGAGATCTTGACAGCAAAGATCACAGAGGAGGATATTATCAACGGTGCAGTCAAAACCGAGGGCAGTTTTTTGAAACATGTTATCAGCAAGCTTGACCGTCTGGATCCACAGCTTTGCAACCCCTTTGTCGAGAAGGAAAGTAATTATGAAATTGCACAAGCTCTTATCAACAGCAAGGAAACGGACATTATCAATACGGTATTTAGCCGATATCCCATCAACTGCATCAACCTTCATAATTTGGATGCCAGAAAGATGGACTCGCTTATTACAAAATTTAATGAGTCCGGTAGCAAGAATGTAGCGATTCTGGAGGAATTGATTCAACTTGTTCGACAGTCTCCCCAAACAAAGCAGGATGTTTCCCCGATTATTAGAATGACTAAGGCTCTCATTGATGAAACATTTAATGAGGATCAATCCCTTACCGAGATTGCTAAGAAATTGAATATCAGTGTTTACTATTTATCGCACATTTTCAAGTCGGTTACGGGAACCAGCATCATATCCTATCGAAACGAAATGCGGCTGACCATGGCAAAAAAACTTCTTATTCAAACCGATCTCAGTGTAACTGATATCGCCGGTAAAGTCGGATTTTCAAGTGCCTCGTATTTCTCAGAACTTTTCATAAAAAGGGAAAACATTTCTCCGGTCGAATACAGAAAGTACCACAAAGATTCATAACCTGATTATCTAACTGCGATTTTCGAATTGCCTCAAATAGCATTTTTATTCCAAGATTGCAGAAGCCAAAGCAAAACTAAGATTATCACAATTGGCATAAACAAAGACACCGCCACGGAACAATCCGTGGCGGTGATGTTTTGGTGGTGTAAAAAATGAGCAGGTTGAAGTCACTCTACTTCGACTTTGGTGTGTTTAGTTTTGATTCAATGAAACTAATCTTTTGTGCCAAAGTGGCGAAAAGCTTTATATCACAAGGGTTTTCGGAAATATAAAAAGAACGAAAGTTGCAATACCAAAGGTATCATAACTTTCGTTCTTATATGGTCGAGGTGACAGGACTTGAACCTGCGGCCTCTGCGTCCCGAACGCAGCGCTCTACCAAACTGAGCCACACCTCGATCTCTTGCGTACGCAATATATTATACGATTACAAACACAAAATGTCAAGTCAATTATGAAAATAATTGGAAGAAAAACAACTACTTTGAAGTAGTTGTTTTTCATGGCACCCCCTGCGAGAATCGAACTCACAACTAACCCTTAGGAGGGGTTTATTATATCCATTTAACTAAGGGGGCGTATATAAGCTTGTATTATTGTACTCCAGTCAACCCTTTTTGTCAACTATAGAAAAAACTGCGATATAATATCGCAGTTTATAATAATAAAAGCAACACAAGAGCCATAATCAACACAGTATCTTCACAACCGTTTAATAGTAATACCGCCAAAACAGCAATAATGATTATGCTATCCCTATTATCTGACAAAAAATTCTGCGGAACTGTCGATTTTATATTGGGTTTATTTACTGCTTTTTGTGATGTTTCTCTGGCTCGCTGTATGGCCTCTTGTTGCAATTGATATAGATTTCCGCCATAGGTTGATTCCATTAGGTTTTTCTCCCATTCAAATACATCATTACCAGTTCTCCGACTTTTAGCAATCGAATAATCTCCTCCATCATATCCCGTTTCCGACTGTCTACAAATGGCTTTAATGCCCGCAACAATCGAGCACGATCATCGTCACCGCCCATTTTCTGCATCAGGGTGCCAATTCCCGAAAAATCAACAGTTCCTTCATCCTTCTTGAAGCCATCGGCAACTCCCTTTAATAATGCCACGTTTTTATCATCCTCCAGAAATTCCGTTAATTTTGATGCCAGATCCTCCATCAAAGTTCCCCTAATAATTTTGCAAGATTTTTTTTGGCTTTCTCGCTTCCTAATATTTTTTCAACAATTTGCGGATTATCCAATACTTGCTTTAATTTATTGAAGTCTGCATCCGACAAGCCATTCACCATACTTGACAGTTTACTCTTATCCTGAATTAATGTATTCAGTTTTGCACCACCGCTTCCTAATTCATTCTGTATACGATTGGCCGTTTCGGATAACAGTTTTTCATTATCAATACGAAAACGCTCCAAATACTCTTCTCTATTTTCCATACCCATACCTCGCACATAATATTTTCACTACCACTATATGCAGAGCCGTGTCAGTTATTGAATAGAAAAGCGACAAATGCCTAAAAGACATTTGTCGCTTTCTTAATTCTTGGTTTTAACTGCAATTCTCTGACCGTTACCCAAGAAAACAATCGTACCGTCCAGATCGGTTCGAAAAACCTTAATTCCCAAATCCGCTAACCGCTCATTCACTTCTGTGGAGGGCAATCCGTATCCATTGTTCTCTCCTACAGATATAACCGCATAGTCAGGAGAGACAGCCTGAAGAAATTCCACGCTATTGGATGTCGATGCACCATGATGCGCGATCTTGATCACATCCGCCTCCGGATCAACCCCATACGCCAACATTTCCTTTTCTGATAGAGAAGATATATCGCCGGTGAACAAAAATCTATTATTTATATAAGTTACCTTAATCACGATAGAAGAATCATTCTCATCTTCATACTGCGCACGCAACGGAGCCAACACATCAATTTCCAGATCGTCTTCATTTAAAATCGACATCCCGGCACGCGCTTCCTTAACCTCAATACCCTTCTCAAGCGCACATTCTCTTATGTGCGTCCCCTCCGAATTATTTACCGGCGGGATAAACAAACGTCCGACATCGTGCGTATGGATCCACTCATCAAAATCACCAATATGATCACTGTGAAAATGCGAAAGAACCAAAATATCAATTTTACGAATCATTAGTTTTGACAAATAAGCATCAATCTGATCCATACGATCTGCCGTGCCGATATCGATCATCATAGTTCGATGTTCCGGCAATTCAATGATAATCGCGTCGGCCTGCCCAACATCCAGCACATGAACCTTAATCAAAGACTGCGTCGGATCATCAAAAAGCACATCTCCCCCATCCGGCAACCAAACAAAACGTTGCAAAACAAAGAAAATCAATGCCACAAGCGCAACTATCGTACCAATGATCCATTTCACATGTTTTTTCATGTACGCTTACTGGACCAATTTCTGCACTTCTTCGCCGAGAATCGCAATCAAACGATCAACATCCTCTTTAGTCGTTGCACAAGCCATGACGTATAATTTCACCTTAGGCTCGGTTCCCGACGGACGAATATAGATACGGGTTCCCCCTTGCAGATCAAAGGCAAGAATGTCGGCTTTCGGCAGATCGCCGATGCCGCTATTAAAGTCCAAAACCTTTTCAACCATAAGACCACCCAAGGCAGTAGGCGGCTGTTCTAATAACATGGCCATTCGCTTGTTGAGGTTCTCTTTCCCGGTCAATGGATCTAAGGACAATCCAATGGTCTTTTCACAATAATATCCGTATTTCTGATACAACCGTTCCAAAACGGCGATCAGATCCAGTCCTTGCTTATAATAATGCAACGCCATATCGGTCATCATCATAGCCGCATAAACAGCATCTTTGTCACGAGCATAACTGCCGCCGAGATAACCATAACTCTCTTCAAAACCAAAGAAGAATTTACGACCGGCCTTGTCTTCCAACTTGTCGATCTGCTGACCAATATATTTAAAGCCGGTTAATACATCGATCAACTCAACATGATAAGCCTTGCAAATTCCTTTTACCATGTTCGTAGATACGATGCTCTTAACTACAAATCCATCTTCACGCAACGTTCCGTTCGCCTGCCGTACAGACAAAATATAATCGCACAGCAAAACACCGATCTGATTTCCGGTCAGCATAACATATTCTCCGTTATGCAAGACCAATGCCCCCAAACGATCGGCATCCGGATCGGTTCCCAAAACCAGTTGCGCATGCTCACGTTTGGCTTGTTCAACGGCCAATGCAAATGCTTCTTTACGCTCAGGATTGGGCGGATCGGCAGTAGGAAAATGCCCGTCCGGCATCATCTGCTCCTCGCAGACCGAGAAATTGCAACCACGCTCACGCAGAAGCCGAGGCACCATACGATAGCCACTGCCATGGATGGGGGTATACACAATCTTGAAATCCGGACAGGACGATTGATTTTCTACAGAACATTCGGCGATATTAGCCAAATATTCTCTGTCAACATCCTCACCAATCATAATGATCTTATTTTCCGCAATTGCCTGTTTCAAATCCATTGATTTCACCGGCAAAAGCATATCTGTACCGGCATTCAAAACAACATCGGCAGCCATTTCCGGAGCCAATTGCGCCCCGTCTGCACCATATACCTTATACCCATTATATTCCTTAGGATTATGGCTTGCCGTAATATTAACACCGGCAGCCGCACCAAACTTCATAACGGCAAAAGAAACCTCTGCTGTAGGGCGAATATCGTCAAATAAGTACACTTTTACCCCGTATGCTGCAAATATGCTTGCTGCATATTCAGCAAACTCTTTGCTCATCAGTCGGCTGTCACGCCCAACCACAATTCCCTGTTCGGCCTTTCCTTGCTCGATAACAACCTTTGCCAATCCGGCAGAAATCCAGCCAACCGTGACCAGATTCATACAACCGCTACCGGCACCCAATACGCCACGCAAACCGGCCGTTCCAAATTCCAGATCCGATGAAAAACGCAGACGAATGGCTTTATCGTCCGTTTTAATATCCCGTAATTCTGATTTTAGTTCCTCGTTGACCGATTCACTGTTCAGCCACATTTCATACTTCTCTAAATACGTCATGGTTATACCTCCATTAACTCCGAACATGCTTCTCGTGACGCAACAGACAGCAAAACATCACGACCTACTTGTATATGATTTTCTTCTAATGCAGATAATGTAGTGTTATATGCCAACTGCGGAATATTATTATTTTGACTTAAATGCCCCAACACCAAGCGACGCGTTCCGCCTTCCGCCAACGCCGTTGCCGTAACCGCACAGGAATGATTGGACAAATGTCCCTGTTCGGATAAGATTCTGTGTTTAAGTTTTGCCGGATATTCCCCGTTTTTGAGCATCATTTCATCATAATTGGATTCCAACAAAACTAAATCACTACACCGAATATGCTCCAAAACCGTGGGTGTAACAACACCAAGGTCTGTCGCAACGGAAATACGGCGTTTCCCATCGGTTATTGTATAGCCAACACTTTCGGCCGCATCATGGGATGTCCGAAACGAAGTTACTTTCAGATCACTACACACAGCACTGGCTCCCGTAGGAAGTTCCACAAAGCAATCCTCACGAAGTTCCGGCAAACGCCCCATAATCGCCTGACAGGTTATATCATTGGCAAAAATAGGTATGTTCGCTTTGCGAACAAGAGCAGATAAGCCTCGGATATGATCGATATGCTCATGCGTAATAAATATGGCGGCAATCTTGTTGGTCGAGGCACCAATCTCCGCCAACGCCCCTTGTATCGTTTTTATTCCGGCACCGGCATCAATCAAAATACTATATGAACCATTGTCTATGTATATGCAATTCGCATTACTGCCGCTGCGTATTGTCATGAATTTCATGTATTTTCTCCAAAAAGCCCTAAAGGTTGAACTCCTTTAGGGCTAAGTCTTATCAGCCTGCATTTACCAAAGTATCATCGGCATGATCTTCATCGCTGACACGGCAGATATCCGCACCAAGCGCAGAAAGTTTTCCAACAATATCTTCATATCCCCGCTCAATGTGAACAATCTCTTCAATTGTTGTAGTGCCATGAGCCGAAACACCGGCAATGATCAATGCCGCACCGGCACGCAGATCGGTAGCCTTAACAACAGCACCGGTCAATTTGTCTACGCCGGTAATGATGGCAACCTTACCGTCTATGCTGATATCAGCCCCCATGCGTTTTAGTTCATCGGTATATTTATAACGGCTTTCAAATACATTTTCCGTGATAATGCTTGTCCCTTCCGCAAGAGTCAAAAATGTAGCCATCTGCGGTTGCATATCTGTTGGGAAACCGGGATAAGGCAACGTCTTTACATTTACTCTATGGATTGGTTTTGTGCGTTTTACGCGAATAGAATCGTCATATTCGGTAATCTCCACACCGGCTTCAATCAATTTAGCCGAAATGGAATCCATATGTTTCGGGATAACATTTTTCACCAAAACATCGCCACCCGACATAGCAGCAGCCACCATGTAGGTGCCGGCCTCAATTTGATCGGGAATAATGGAATATACTCCGCCTTGCATGTGGCGCACACCGCGAATTTTAATCGTATCGGTACCTGCACCCTTTACCACAGCCCCCATAGAATTCAGGAAGTTGGCCAAGTCTACAATGTGCGGCTCTTTGGCGGCATTTTCAATGATGGTCATACCTTCCGCCTTGGATGCTGCCAACATAATATTGATGGTAGCACCGACAGAAACCTGATCCAAGTAAATTTCTGTACCCACCAAACGATCCGCCTTTGCGGTAACCATTCCATATTCTTCTTTGATCTCCGCCCCAAGTGCGCGAAATCCTTTGACGTGTAGATCGATCGGACGCACTCCGCCAAAGTTGCAACCACCGGGAAGATCTACCTCAGCACGACAAAAACGTCCCAAAAGAGCGCCGAGCAAATAGTACGATGCCCGCATTTTTCTTGCCAGATTGCTGGGGGTCTGCGTAATGGCCATCCCCGTACAATCCGCCTCAATGGTCGTATCATCAATAAAATCAATTCGGGCGCCCATCTTGCGCATAATATCAATGATCAAATATACATCATTGATCTTGGGAATATTTTCAATACGACAAACACCGTCAACCAAAATAGCGGCAGGGATAATAGCAACAGCAGCATTTTTTGCGCCGCTGATTACAACTTCACCGGTAAGCGGCTTGCCGCCCTTAATAATAAACCTATCCAAATCTGTATCCTCCATGTAGAATACCGTCTTTTTACATAATTAGTATTGACATTCCAATAGAAATACTACATGTAAAAATTCACATGCTATCTTATTATACCCTATATCGGATTGTTTTTCAAGTATTTTTCACTACATCAAACAAATCATTCCAAGTTATTGGATAATTTATACACCCGATTTTTAGACAGATCAAATTCAATCGCAATTTGCTTGACCGCATCAGACTTGCGCACTCCGCTTTCCATGCGCGCCTGTAGAAGTTCTACAATTCGAGCATCATCCATCTCCATGCATTTACCCGTAGCCCCTTCAACCACCAAAACAAACTCTCCGCGAATATCCTCATCACTCAGCAAGGAATCGGCCTGCGCTAACGTCGTGTACCACACCGTTTCATGCAATTTGGTAATTTCTTTGATAATGGAGATGCGGCGATTGCCCCACAATTCCAACATATCCGCTATCGTTTCCCGCAACCGATGAGGCGCCTCATAAAAAATGGTAGTTCGCTCCTCATTCCGCACTTGTGAAATACGGTTGCGACGCTCATGTGAATCCGAAGATAAAAATCCTTCAAAACAAAATCGTCTGCTTGGCAATCCCGAAAGAGCCATCGCACATATGGCCGCACAGGGTCCGGGAATCACTACTGCTTCTATCCCCTGCTCATGACACATACGCACAATGTCTTCACCCGGATCGGAAATCGCAGGCATACCCGCATCGGTTACCAAGGCGCAGGATTCACCTGTCAATAACCGTTCCAGTAAATATTGTCCCTTAAAGGTTTTATTATGTTCAAAATAACTGACTAATTCTTTTTTAATCCCAAGGTGATTCAGTATTTTTCTTGAATTTCTTGTGTCTTCTGCTGCTACGAAATCCACTTGGCTTAGTATCTCACAGACCCGCGCAGACAAATCTTTAAGATTGCCGATCGGAGTCCCTACAATATATAATCTACCGCTCATGAAATTCTCCTTGATAGATCCGTTTCATTTCTTGACTTTCCGTCCCCATTCCATCATACATAACTAGTGGCGGCAACACGGCCAAGTCCGGTTTTCCCCCTTTGCGGATCTGCATTAACATCAGATTAGGCTTTTTGTCGACATACGGATGCACAAACCTTAACTGCTTTAACTCTCCGCCATAATGTCTTGCGGCGGCCATTACATCACATAATCGACCGGGACGCAGACACATATACATACATCCGCCATAGCGTAACATAGAAAGTCCGGCTTTCATAATGTCATCCAATGAACCGGTCAATTCATGCCTTGCCGTAGCAACCGATTGTTCACTATTGATCGCTCCGGACTGTTCCATCTCATACGGCGGGTTACAAACAACAACATCATAGTATCCCTGTTTTAAGGGAACTTCCCGTAAATCATTATGATGTATATGCAACGAGTCCAATTTATTTATTTCCTTGTTTCGGTACAAAATATCACACAATTCACCCTGAATCTCAACCGCATCCACACAATCAACATCCGCCTTGCCGAATAAGAGCACAGATAAAATACCCTGTCCCGCACCCAGGTCTACGCAACGATCTCCCTTTTTTACATGACAAAAATCAGCCAATAGAATCGAATCGGTAGTAAAACAAAAGTGTTTTTTTGATTGTATCAATTTCAAGCCATTACCGAGCTGACACAATTCTTCATCCGGTTGTAAAATCATAAATCCCCCATAATAAAACCAGGGGATCTTCCATGCGGAAAATCCCCTGATCATCATGTACCTGTCTTACTCAGCCTGAGGAGCTCCCACGGGGCAAGTACCGGCGCAAGCACCGCAATCCAAACACTTATCAGCGTCGATCACATACTTGCTATCGCCTTCAGCAATCGCCTCAACCGGGCAAGCATCGACGCAGGCGCCGCAGCTGATGCAATCATCATTGATAGAATAAGCCATTATGATAAACCTCCTTTTATTTTTTCTCAGTTTAGCACAAAGAAAAGAAAAAATCAATAGTTCTATTTTATTTCTCTGTAGGTTTTGACTCTTTTTGCTTCTTGGATGATGAGAAATTGGCGGAAGCATTCAATACCTTGATTTGGTTCTTGGTATAGGCTCTTGCCGGACTATCCGGATCATCCGCACGCCGCACCTTTAAGATGCCACGAAGCAGATTCACCTCTACAACATACCCTTTATAATCCGGTGTCTCTACATAAGCACCCACACCCGGTGTGGACCGCGTCAGATCCTCATAGGCATCCTGCTCATATTTTAAGCAACACATCAACCGACCGCAAGTACCGGAAATTTTAGCCGGATTAAGAGAAAGCCCCTGCTCCTTGGCCATTTTAATGGATACCGGAACAAACTCGTCCAGAAATTGCGTACAACAAAACTCTTTTCCGCAAATTCCCAAGCCTCCCTGCATTTTGGCTTCATCACGGACTCCGATTTGACGCAATTCAATGCGCGTCTTAAAGCGCGCCGCCAAATCCTTCACCAACTCGCGAAAATCCACGCGACCTTCTGCAGTAAAATAGAAAAGCAGTTTATTTCCGTCAAATGTATATTCTACATCAACCAGCTTCATCTCCAGGCCATGCTCGGCAATTACTTGCTCGCAGACCGCCATCGTTTCTTTTTCCCGTGCTCGGTTTTTTTCTGCAGTTTCTACATCCTTTTCCGTAGCTAATCGCATAACTTTTTTCAATGGAGCCACAACGGTATTATCCTCCACCATCTTATTCTCCATAGCAACTTCGCCCATTTCAATGCCTCGTGCCGTTTTCACAATTACACGATCGCCCACCTTAAACTTTAATCGATCCGGCGAGAAATAATAGGTCTTCCCTACTTTTTTAAATTTTATTCCAACTACTTCAGTCAAAAAAACGCCTCCAAACATTGTATTGAAAAATAGGCTGCACACAAACTGACATTGCCTGCGTTTTCCAATCGCATAGCGACATCCTGTGCAACATCATATAACGCCAGTGTCTTTTCGCATGAATCATCAGCACGCATCGCCCTTTCATTGAGCAGCTCAGTAAATTCTGATATGAATGCTTGTGCCTTACTGCGATCATTGCCAAAACCACGATCGATCGTTGCACAAACGGATAATTCATCCCGCTCCATGCATGCCGTTAGCAGCGCCTGCGGCAATTCTCCAACAGAAACTGCTTTCCGCTCCTCTTTAAGAGTAAATTCAACCACACGGGAACGAATCGTATCAATAATCCCTCTTCGATCCGATACCGCCAGAATAAAATAAACCCCTGTCGGTGGTTGCTCTAAAATCTTCAAAAAAGCATTTTGCGCCGACTCGGTCATCGTCTGCGCCTCATGTATGATGTAGACCTTGCGATCTCCGTCATTAGGCAAAACATGCGCATCCAATCGCATCTCACGAATCTGATCCACCTGGATGGATGCCTTGCCCACAATCGATATAATATCCGGATGAATATTCTTGACCGCCTTACGGCAATGCACACAACTCCCACAGGCGGGATACATCTTCTCCTGACAGACAATCGAAGCCGCAAGTTCCTTTGCCGCCTCTAACGCATTACCGGACACCAACATCATCGCATGAGGCACCTTGCCGGAACGAAACATCCGCTCAAGTATTCCTTTAAGCGCTTTATCGTTTTGTAATACCGACATCAGAGCTTCTCAAATCTTTCCACATTCAACACAAGCACAGTGGCTCCGCCCACGGTCAATTCAACCGGATACGAAGAGAACATTCCGGCCGAATGGGCTGTGGATGCCGGCATGGCTTGTGTGCGTTTATGACTGTATTGCTGGATAATGCTAATAATATCATCTACACGATCCTCATCCGCACCAATCATAAAAGTCGTATTTCCCGCCATGAGAAAGCCACCGGTCGTTGCCAGTTTTGTTACCTGCACGCCGTTTTTCGTCAAAGCTTTCATGACGTCATTACCGTCATCAGAATTTACAATAGCCAATATCAGTTTCACAAAAATCCCTGCCTTCCGCGTGATTATACATCTTTATTATTATAACGGCATAATGCCTGTATTGTCAATATGACTTTGAATAATCACCATAGCCCGATGTATGAGTAATCTCACCCTTCGCATCAATCCAGATCGCCTCCAGATTTGGCATATCCTCCGCCATTTGCATTGCAAGGGATGGCGGCAAGATGAACAATGTTGTTGCCATAAAATCCGCCGTCATGGAATCCTCACAAATAACGGTAACGCTATTATAATAGGTTGTCGGCATCAGTGTTGCCGGATCAATGATATGATGATAACGCTTTCCGTCAACCGTAAAATACCGCTGATAATTACCGGCAGTTACTACCGCCTTATCCTGCACATAAACGGTATCCATAATATCGTTAGCCGATTGCGTGTCCGGATTTTGAATGCCGATATTCCATCCGTTTTCATTATCCCGATCCTGCCCGACCGCGACGACATTACCGCCCGCATTGATAACAAAATCCTTATAACCATTCTCAACCAAATAGTTTTTTACCAGTTCGCAAGCATACCCTTTGGCAACCGCCCCCACATGAATACTCATTAGTGAATCCGATAAGAATACCGTACGATTGGCAGCATCCAATACAATGCGATTAATGTCCATATACATGCCCGCCATGTTCAATTCTTTACGGCTTGGCAATCTTGCACTGTTTGGCTCTTTCGTTGCCAATTGACGATAATTTTCCCAAACCTGCAATACGGCGCCCATAGCAATATTGACCTTTCCACCGGTCTGACCGTACAATTCCTTACTTTTTTCTATTAACGAAAACAAGGCATCACTTACCGCAACCGGCTCGATACCGGCGTATTTGTTTATCGTATACACATTATTGACACCCTCATACTCGGCATAACTGTCAAATTGCCGATGGTAATACAAAAACTGTTCATGAACAAGCGCAACAAATTCGTTGAATTTTTCTTGATTTTCAGCATATCCGTATACGGTAATAACCGTATCAAAACAATCAAAAAAAGAACTCGAATATTTTCTTGTGGTCGTTTTTGATGCACATCCGCCAACCGCTATCAACATTACCGCCAATAATAAGAGTGCTATTATTTTTTTGTATAATCCTTTCATCGTATAACCCTTCCTATAATCTATCTAAATAATACCATAATTTATTCGTTTAATTCAATATGGATTTGTAATTTCGACAACTTTTTCCTTTGAAAAAGCCTATAATCAACATGGCAACGGAATATGGAAACATAGCCGAATTTATAAACTCATATTATGTAATAAAAAACAGGAGGTTCGTAAGATGACAAATTATCAGCCGGAGGGGCAAATATCATCAACCATAGACTGGGACTCCATATTGCAACACCCATCCTCTCTTCAAGCTATTATTCAAAGCGGCGAAATCTTTGAAGCGAAAGCAATTGCCTGCGACAGCAACCATAATCTCCAAGTTGCGCTGGGCCACCATGTAGGACTCATGCCTCGAGAGGAATGCGCCATAGGAATTCGTAACGGTGATGTGCGGGAGATCGCCATTATATCCCGTGTCAATCGTCCCGTATGTTTTAAGGTGATAGATTATCGTGAAAATTCCGAAGGAGAAATTACTCCCATTTTGTCCCGCACCCGCGCACAGGAAGAAGCATTGGAATATCTGCTCAATAATAAACATTGCGGTGACATTATTAGCGCCACCGTTACTCACTTAGAGCCGTTTGGTGCATTTGTGGATATCGGTTGCGGCATCTCTTCCTTAATTGCCACTGCCAATCTATCGATTTCCCGCATCGATCACCCTCGGGCTCGCGTCCATGTCGGACAACAAATTAAAGCGATCATTCGCGAAATTGACCGGGAAAACAAGCGCTTTTCGCTTTCTCAAAAAGAATTGTTGGGTACATGGGAAGAAAATGCCTCGCAGTTTGGAATCGGATGCACCGTTACCGGTATTGTTCGCAGCATTGAACCCTACGGCGTTTTTATTGAGCTGGCCCCAAACCTATCGGGATTGGCTGAATATTCCGGCAATTTGGACATCAACACCCAATGCGCGGTCTATATAAAAAATATTATTCCCGAACGCATGAAGATTAAATTATCGGTAATCAATGCCGCCAACGAAGCCGCAAAAGAATCCCCCTTGAAATACTATATCACTAGCGGCAGTCTGAAACGCTGGACCTATTCTCCGGCTAATTGTTCAAAAACCATTGAAACCGTGTTTTAAAAAATGGATGCTCATGTGAGCATCCATTTTTTCTTACCAATATTGATACAGACACGTTTTGATCATGCCGTTATATAATTTCCTCTTTTTGCTTACCTTTTGCCCATAATCCTTTTCAAAGGTTTCACTGGATGAAATTACATAAGAGCGACAATCCGGCTGAGAAGAAAATACCGTTCCCAACAGCTTAGTTTGGGCGCGAACCGATTGCATGTCTCCCATGCGTTCGCCATAAGGCGGATTGCAAATAATAACATTTCTTCGTCCTTGCGCCAACTGAAGATTCTTCACATCAGCGGTCTTCAGGGTGATTTTACCTGCAAAGCCTGCACGCTTTACATTTTCGGCGGCTATTTTTACCGTCCGAAGATCTATATCATATCCTAAAATTTCAAAAGGAATGCTGGATATTTTATCACGAGCCTCAGCGCGCGCCAAGTCAAATACCCCATCCGGCAACTGTGTCCAACTTTCCGCCGCGAAACTACGCCCCAATCCCGGCGCCGTATTTGAAGCAAAAAGCGCCGCCTCAATGGCAAAAGTACCGCTTCCGCACATCGGATCACAAAACCGTTCCGCACGCCGATATCGTGATATATCCACAATCGCCGCCGCCAACGTTTCCCGTATCGGCGCCTGATTGGAGATCGGGCGATAACCTCGCTTATGCAATCCCGCTCCGGATGTATCCAGCATGACTGTAACCTTATTATGAAAGATAGAAAACCGTATCTTGTGCTGCGGTCCCGTCTCGGCAAACCATCGGATCCCATAATGATCCGACAAATGATTCACGATAGCCTTCTTGATGATCGCTTGACAATCGGGTACACTGTGAAGATCCGAGTTTAAACAATATCCGGTAACAGGAAATTCATCCTCCCTGCCGATCCAACGCTCCCAGCGCAATCGTTTTACCCCTTCAAACAACTCGTCAAAAGAGTGAGCAGAAAATTCACCTACAACAATGCAGACTCGCTCTGCTGTACGCAATAACAGATTGCATCGAGCTACATCTTCTACTGTCCCTACAAAGGCCACCCCACCGGTTTCTGCCTTCACTTGTTGAAGCCCCAAATGTTTCAACTCGTTGGCTAGGATTCCCTCTATACCGAATAAGCAAGGGGCGTAATACTTAATTTCTTCCATAGTCACCTATTATTATACATCCATTAAATTCGGACACCAACGCATCCGTCTTCCTCAACCGCTACAATTTTGACACGAATCAGTTCGTTGGATTTTCCTTGATCCGACGGAACCGAAACCGAAATATAATTCGGCGTCAACCCATGGATTTCATCCCCATGCTCTCGCTCTAACAACACCGTATATTCTTTTCCGATCGCATCCAAAAGAAATTGTTTGCGCCCTCTTTCGGACGCTTGGATCATTTGCCGACAACGTGCGTGTCGCACCGATTGGGAAATTTGCTCCATCTGCGCCGCTACCGTACCGGGACGAACTGAATAGGTAAAAACATGCACTTTAGCAAACTCACATTTTTCAACAAAATTCATTGATTCAACAAACTCTTCTTCCGTTTCCCCGGGAAATCCCGTCATTACATCTGTAGTAATGGCACAGTTGGGAAAATACTGACGAAGCGCTTGTATTTCATGATAATACTGCTCAGGAGTATATTTACGATTCATGCGAGCTAATGTCGCTTTGCAACCGCTTTGTAGCGACAAATGAAAATGCGGACACAATTTATCCACAGCCGCCAATCTGGCAACTACCGGCGGTGTCAAATATCCGGGTTCCATCGACCCTAAGCGAATTCTCTCCAGTCCATCTATTCGGCTGATATGCTCAATCAGATCGGTCAGATCCTCCTTGTTATCGCGATCCCGACCGTATCGAGTCAAGTGAATGCCGGTCAATATCACTTCCTTAAAGCCACAATCCACCAACCGGCGAACTTCCTTTTCAGCATCGGCAATCGGCTTGGAAGAGATCGGACCTCTGGCATAAGGGATAATACAATAAGAACAAAAACTGTCACACCCATCCTGTACCTTTACCGTTGCTCGAGTACGATCGTGGGTTACATAATGAAAATGCGGGTTTTGTTCCTTTTTCAGGTTAACGCCATGCTCCGACAAATAAGCAACGATTTTGTCCACACATTGCTTTTTTTCTGTGTTGGGAACCAATAAATCCACACCCGACGGACATTCCTTTGCTATCTGCGCGTAACACCCGGTAATCACAACCACCGCATCCGGAGAATTGCGCCGAGCACGGGCGATCATCTTCCTCGATTTTGCTTCACTCTCGGCAGTCACACAACAGGTATTGATAATGCATAAATCCGCCTTTTCACCAAAAGGAACCATCTGCAAACCGTAATCCTGTAATTGTGCGGCAATGGTGCGAATTTCGTATTGGTTTACTTTGCACCCAAGCGCCGTAAAACTGTATGTTTTCATTCTTTATTCATCCACAACCGTATTTCGCAATGTTCCGATCCCATCAATCGTAATTTCCACAACATCTCCATGCACCATCGGACCAACCCCTTCCGGTGTTCCCGTCGTGAGAATATCGCCCGGCTCTAACGTTGTAAAACGAGTCACAAACTCAAAGATCTCCCCTAACGGAAAAATAAATTTCTCCGTATTGGAGTTCTGCACGATCTTACCATTCAGTCTTGTTTGAATATTGGCACATTCCGGATCGATCTCATCGGTGATCACAGGACCAATGGGCGCAAAACTATCAAAACTTTTCCCTCTGGTCCATTGTCCGTCGGCATATTGCAGATCTCTCGCCGTTACATCGTTTAAGATCGTATACCCCAACACATACTCCCGATAATCGGCCGCCTTTACATTTCTGGCTCGTTTCTTGATTACAAGAGCCAATTCTCCCTCATAATCCACACGTTCCGAAATGGAAGGACGAATGATATTTTCATTCGGGCCGATCACGCTGGTTGTCGGCTTCATGAAAATAATCGGTGATGTCGGTATTTTTGAGTCGAATTCCTGCACGTGCGCATAATAATTCTTTCCTACCGCCATAATCTTTCCGGGAATCACAGGTGCAAGAAAGGTAACTTCTGCGGGATCAAATTGACGGTCGGTTCGGGTGAATCCCTCAAACACATCGCCAACCGCTTCATATATCTTCCCATCCTCAATTAACACCTGAAAAATTTCAGCACCCTTTTTCACTCTGCCCGTAATCAACGTCACACCGCTCCTTTATAATATCCATAAGCAACGACACTCCTTCCCCTTTCAAGGAAGAAAACGGAATAATGTTCGCCTCAATATCCAATTCATCGGCAATCATGGCACAATTCTTTTGTATGGCCGTCTTGGATAGCTTATCGCTCTTAGAGGCACAGATCATAAAGTCAAACCCCAATTGACACAAATAATCCACCATCTGCCGATCCTCTTTGCTGGGCGCATGGCGTATATCCACCAACATGACCACCAACCGAATATCCCGACCTGCCGCAAAATAATCATCGATCAAGAGGCGCCACTTTTCACGGTCGGCAAACCCAACCTTAGCAAAACCATAACCAGGCAGGTCTGTCAGATACATTTTCTTGTCCACACAATAATAATTGATGCTTCTCGTCTTACCTGGGCTGGCGCTTACTCTGGCTAAACTCTTGCGTCCCAGCAGCTTGTTAAGCATGGACGATTTCCCAACATTTGAGCGTCCGACAAAGACGATCTCAGGCAACTGGATCGGATAATCCCCCGGTTTATATGCGGTTTTCTTCAATTCCACATTATGAAAATTAATCATATTCAAGCCATCATGGGCGGTGCACTCGACTCTTGGGCCACCGTACCGGTCGCCTGCACCACCGCAACCCTTTTTCTATCTTCTTTCACCGGTAAAAGTGCCGTTTCCAGCACGTCATCCATGTGTTCAACGGGAACGAAATGAATCGCATGGCGTATCACCTCATCCAGTTCCGCAATATCACATTGATTGCCGGCAGGAATAATAACCGTGCGTATGCCGGCCTTGAAGGCCGCCATCGTCTTTTCTTTCAGTCCGCCGATCGGCAATACCCGCCCTCGCAAGGTAACCTCACCGGTCATGGCTACAAAACGGTCAATCGCTCGTCCCGTCAACTGCGAAATCAAGGCTGTCGCAATGGTAATACCGGCACTCGGCCCATCTTTCGGCACAGCCCCCTCCGGCACATGAATGTGAATATCCTTCGTCTTGTAAAAATCGGAAGGAATCCCCAACATGTCACAACGGGAACGAATGTAACTGAGCGCCGCTTGTGCAGATTCTTTCATAACATTCCCAAGCGAGCCGGTCAATTCCAACTTACCGGTCCCTTCCATCACATTAACTTCAACAAACAGCAACTCTCCACCAACCGTTGTATAAGCCAACCCGTTTGCAATTCCGATTTGATCAGTCGAAGGCAGCGCATCCCGAATCGTCTTGGGCGCGCCGAGAAAATCAGCAAGATTTTTACCTGTAATGCTAACCTTCTTTACACCCTCTTGTCGTTTAACCACGCTCTTTCTGCAAAGCGCCGCACATTGCCGTTCCAGATTCCGCACGCCCGCCTCACGGGTATATTGAGAAATCATACATTCCATGGCTTCATCGGAAATTTCCATCTGCCGCCTTGTCAGTGCATGCTTCTTCATCTGCTTAGGTAACAGATGCTCCTTGAGGATGTGCAGCTTCTCTTGCTGGGTATAACTGGTAAGATACAAAACATCCATGCGATCCAATAAGGCCGGCGGAATGGTATCGTCGGTATTTGCCGTAGTGATAAACATGACATTGGACAGATCAACATCGTAATCGACAAAATGATCCCGAAATGTCTTGTTCTGTTCCGGATCCAGCACCTCTAACAAGGCCGACGAGGGATCTCCCTTATAATCGGCGCCCAGTTTATCAATTTCATCCAAAAGAATCACCGGGTTCACGCTTCCTGCTTCCTTGATGGCACTGATGACACGCCCGGGCATCGCCCCAATATAGGTGCGGCGGTGTCCTCGTATCTCGGCTTCATCCCGAACGCCACCCAACGACATGCGAGCAAATTTGCGCCCCAGCGCATGAGCGACCGACTTGGCAATCGATGTCTTACCCACACCAGGAGGCCCTACTAAACACAAAATTTGACCTCGAAAATCGGGAGCCGCATGATGCACGGCCAAAAACTCGATAATTCTTTCTTTAACTTTATCTAAGCCATAGTGCTCTTTATCCAGAATGGCGCGGGCACGGGCAATATCCTTCCGATCCTTGGTGTAAACGCCGTACGGCAACTCCAAACACAGATCCAGATACGATCGAATGACCGGCGCTTCATGCGAACCAAAGGGCATCTTACCCAATCGATCAATTTCCTTTTCCAGTATGGCATATACAGCGTCAGACACATGGAGCTGCTCCAACTTCCGACGATATTCTTCGGCAACCGCCGCATTTCCGTCTTGCTCGCCCAGTTCCGTCTGCAGAATCTTGATCTGCTCTCGCATGTAATACTCGCGCTGATTCTTGTCGATCTGCTCTTTCAGTTTCTCGGCGATCTCATTGTCAATTTTACATACTTCAATTTCATCATGCAGAATACGTAGCAAATGATTGACTCTCTCTTCCACGTTCTGACAAGACAAAATCGCCTGCTTCTCATTGAGAGGCAGTTGAATGTTGTTGGCAATATAGTCGCACAACACCGAGAGATTTTCCTCACTGAATACCCGCATCGGCACCTCGGTCGGCATCTTCGGCACATAAGGAATGTATTCATCAAATGCCGCACGCAATAAACGCACATACGCCAACGCCAGCGTTTTGGTAAGGGCGGCATCGTCATCCGCCAATTCTCCAACCTCACCGACAAAAAACGGCTTCTCCATAGACTCGTTGACCAAACATGCGCGGTATAGCCCCTCAGCCAGTACCCGCATATTTTCTCCCGGCATCTTGATAACCTGCTTTATGCGGGAAACCGTGCCAACCGCATATAGATCATCAAACGACGGATCGTCTACAAAGGTATCCTTTTGCGCAGTCAAAAATACCAGCTGATCGTTCTTCATGGCGCTGTCTACCGCCATGACGCTCTTTTTTCTGCCTACATCAAATTGTATCGTTACGCCCGGCATCGGGATAAGCCCGCGCAGAGCGATAATCGGAACAGTCATTCGGTTTTGCGATATGATATAATCCATGATTCCTCACTAAAAAAATGTTTTCTGTTTTTTTGCCTTTTCCTGATCTCTCTTGAGCCGTTTCTGGTCAACATAAAACATCTCCGGCTCATCCACATATCCGGCAATAATATAGCCGCAATTGGTGCAGATTTCATATAAAACGGCCGATGACTTAAACATCCCTCCGTAGGGTATCATAGCACCGTTTTTTAAATGATAACCGCGCCCGATAATGGTACATCCGCATTTCGGACATTCCGTGGCGGGGATCCGTTTCATTCCCATTCACCTACCTGATTCTTTTTCTTTTATTATAATATATTTAATAGGGTATTTCAAGATAAGACAATAAGAAACGGGCTGAAATCAGCCCGTTTTTCATTAGTCCATGCTATATCTCTTTTTAAATCTGTCAACACGGCCGCCCGTATCAACAAGCTTCTGGCGACCCGTATAGAACGGATGGCACTTCGAGCAAATTTCAACTCGGATCTCGGGCTTGGTGGAGGAGGTTTCAAAAGTCTCTCCGCATGCACACTTGACTACGCACTTTTCATACTTAGGATGGATTCCTTCCTTCACTTCGTTTCACCTCCTATAGAATATTAGCATAGGTAATAATAGCACATCTTCCCGCCAAATGCAAGCCTTTTTTACAATTTTTTTCGATTATATATTCATCAATGTCGTCGCTACCGCAAAATACAATAGGATCGATCCGGCATCCACCAATGTCGTAATCAAAGGAGATGCCATAATCGCCGGATCCAGTTTCAGCTTCTTTGCCAACATCGGCATGGAACACCCGAGTAGCTTGGCAAAGAATACCGTTCCGATCAAACTGATTCCCGTTACGAGTCCGAATAACCAATTCTGATAGGTAAGATATACCCGAACAAAATTGACGATCGCCAACCCCGTTCCGACGATCAGCGCCACCCTCGCTTCCTTGAAAACAATACGGAAGTAATCCTTAAGCGTGATTTCATCGGTCGCCATACCGCGAATGGTCAGCGTCGAGGTCTGCGCTCCCGCATTACCTCCCGTTCCCATCAACATTGGGATAAAGGCCACCAGCATCGGATAAGCCTGAAATGCCTCCTCATACCCCGTTATAATGGCGCCGGTAATAATTCCCGTCAGCATCAACACCAAAAGCCATGTAATGCGGTTTTTCGCATGATTAAATACACTCGTCTTAAAATAACTCTCATCACTGGGCATAACGGCCGCCATCTTGGCAAAGTCCTCATCGGCCTCTTCCTGCATGACGTCCATGGCATCGTCTACCGTAATGATACCGACCAAACGATTTTCATGATCGACAACCGGCAGTGCCAGAAAGTCGTACTTGTCGAACATCTTAACAACATCTTCTCGGTCAGCCGACGTGGCTACACTGATCGGATGATCTTCCATGATCTCTTCAATCAGGTCAGTACCGTTGGCCAACAAAAGCGCCCGAACGGTAACAATGCCATCCAGTCGACGGTTTTCGTCGGTTACATAACAGGTATAGATCGTCTCCTTATCCACACCCGTACGACGAATACGGGTAAAGGCATCTTCCACCGTCATGTCTTTTTTCAGACTGACATACTCGATGGTCATCAACGAGCCGGCACTGTCTTTCGGATATTTAAGCAGTTGATTGATCATGACACGGGTCTGCGGATCGGTGTTGCGCAAAATACGCTTTACTACCGTCGCCGGCATCTCTTCAATAATGTCAACCGCATCATCCAGATACAGTTCGTCCAACATTTCCCGCAACTCGTTATCGGTGAAGCGGTGGATAAGCATTTCTTGCTGATCGCCATCCATCTCAACAAATACTTCCGCCGCCAATTCTTTGGGTAATAAACGGTAAATGGTAGACAAATACACATCCGGTATTTCATCCAATAACGCCGCCACGTCCGGCGCCGTCTGCTCTTTTAGCATATCGGAAATGGCATGATATTTTTTATTTTCAATAAGTTCCAGAATAATATCCTGCATGTCGTTTTCCTCCTTTTTACTTAGTAATTCTCATCAGGAAGTTACGACACGGTCATCTCAGGCTCGAAAAACACGGCAGGCACCCCAGTACCGACCGCAGTATATACTTCGACCGTCACACGCCGTGCCGCTACTGCCACCTGCATCCATGTTTTTTCACCTCCGTTAAGTAAAAAATATTGCCTGACAAAGCAGGAACTTTGACAGGCAAATACAGAAATCTATATGCGTCATCGTTCAAGCTTCAACTTCGCAGGGCGATGAAACTGCATTAGATTATGCCTTAATACGACATTCTCTGTTGGCCAACTCATAGTGTCTCCACCATTTTGCGGCAGCAGTCCGTATCCCTGTGGTAGCCTCACCTACCGATTCCTTTGTTATTATAACTCTACTCAATTATTTTTGTCAAGTGCGATGCAAATATTCTTTTGTGATTTGCCAAACCTGCCCCCGTAACAGCAAAACACCCGTCAAATTCGGGATCGCCATAAGAGCATTGAAAATATCACATAAATTCCATACCGCATCCAAACTCATAACGCAACCGACACCGATCATCACAAGGTATACCCATCGATATACGGTAACCCCTCGCTTACCCCACAAATATTGTGCACACCGTTCTCCATAAAAGCACCAACTCAAAATACTGGCAAAGGCAAATAATCCGATACTGATACTGATAAACCATTCGGCAAACCCGCCAAGTCCGACAGAAAATGCCGAGATCGTCAATGCCGCTCCGCTTTGCCCGTTTCCCAATACCCCAGTTGTAAGAATCACCAGCGCCGTAATGGTACAGACAACAATGGTATCAATAAACACTTCGAAAATCCCCATCATCCCCTGCCGTGCGGCATCGCCTTGTTCACTGGCCGAATGCGCCATGCTGGATGTGCCCAGCCCCGCTTCATTGGTAAAAACACCTCTGGCTACCCCATATCGCATAGCCAGCGCAGCAGTGTAGCCCAAAGCCCCACCCCCTACCGATCGAAAACGAAACGCTTCGGTGAAGATCGCTGAAAATGCCGCCGGAATCTGTTTGCCATTCATCAACAAAACATAAACACTAAATATAATGTAAAACCCCGCCATAAAGGGGATCAGCTTTTCGGTAACGGCGCCCAACCGCTTCATACCACCAAGCAAAACAATGGCCGATAACAAAGT
>JAZNYQ010000104.1:0-3104 GCA_045594545.1 Eubacteriales bacterium
GTATATAATTCATTTTTATATTCTCCTTGTTGTAAGAATATCAGAAAATGGACCTGTTGTGCACAAGTGCACCTTATCAGATGCATTGGTTTTTCATAAGACAGATTTCCATAGTGAAGTACGGCCTTGCGGCCGCGTGAAGTATTGGATGGTTTCCACATAAAAAAGTAGCGAAATTGTTGCTGACGCAACAGCGAGATTATGCTTCGCATAGCGAAATTTCACTTGTGTGAAGCGAAATTAAATTCGCCCATAGCTGCCGTAAGCAATTTCGTTTATGACAATGAATTTCGCTCGCCGCAAGGCGAATTTAGCTACAATCAGAAATAAAAAATTCCCGGACGAATCCGGGAATTTTTTACTTCTGATTGTAGGTGATGATGACCTTACGGAAAGGCTCCTCACCGACCGAGCGGGTAGTGACAAGAGCGTGACCCTGCAGCGTGGCATGGATGACGCGGCGCTCATACGCCTGCATATACTCCAGCGCTACATTGCGCTTTTGCTTAACGGCTTTATCGGCCATGCGCAACGCCAGTTTCTCCAGCGCCTCGGTACGCTTGGCGCGGTAGCCCTCGATGTCCAGTTCGATGCGGGTAAACTGTCCCTCTTTCTTATTCAAAGCCAGAGAAGCCAGATACTGGACGGCATACATGGTCTCGCCGCGCTTGCCGATGAGAACACCTAAGCCCGCGCCGTTGAGAGCGACACGCAGGGTCTTATTCTCGGCGGGGGTAACGGTAACGGTCACATCGTCCAGTCCCATGATCTTACACAGGTCTTCAAAATAGGTCTTGGCACGGGCGGCCACATCGGCGTCTTGCTCGTCCGATACGACGGGCTTTTCTTCTTTCTTCTCGCGGCCGACACGCTTTTTTGCCTTTTTCTCTTCTTTGACCACGGGCTTTTCTTCGACGGCGGGGACTTCATCGTCCTCCCCGACCCAGACACGAACCTTGGCCAGACTCCCGCCCAGGCCTAAGAAGCCGCGGGAGGGGGTATCAATAATTTCAACCGAAACGTCATCCCGATCGACGCCCAGTTCCGCAACGGCGGCTTCGATGGCATCGTCGATATTCTTTCCGGTAGTAATAACTTCGCGTTTCATACTTACTCCTTATTTTCCTGCTCGCCCGCCGACTCGATGGCCGCATTGGCCTTGGCGGCTTCCTCGGCGGCAATCTTGGCAGCCAATTCTTTTTTCTTCTTCTTTTTCAGTTTTCGCTCTTCTTCTTCCTTATCGTACATGGCCTTATACTTATCGGGGTTGTAGATCAGGTTGAGAGCAACGGTCTGCAAGGTCATCAAAATGTTCGAGCATACCCAGTACAGACCCAGACCCGTCGGCACCGAGAAGGCGATGGCATAGGACATATAGGGACCGAGCGCCTGCATGATGATGCCGGTGCCTTTGCCCTGTGCATTGGGGTCCTGCATATACTTGGCGGGGCCCATCTTCTGGGACAGCAAGGTAGACAGCACCGCCGTGACCGCCGAAAGAATGGGGATCAGCCACAGCCAAGAGGCGTCAAAGGTGGGGATGGGCACGATGCCCTTGAGAAAATAATCGATCTTAGCGGGGATCGATGCCAGATTCAAACCCAGAAAATCCAGATTGATCGGGAAATAGCCGGTATCGGCCAAGGCTGCCTCATAGGTGCCCATGTTCTGACCGATATGCTCGATCAAGGTGATCTGGTACTCGGCGGCCTTATTGGTAAGCTGGGCGCCGGTAGCCTGATTATAAATATCCAGCAATTTTGTGATCACATCGGCTTTCAAGCCTACGACATACTGCAGGGGGTAACGGATAACGTTATAGATACCGATGAGGATGGGGAACTGGATGAGCATGGTGCCGCAGCCGGCAGTGGGGCTATAGCCCTCGGCCTGAAGCTTCTGCATCTCCTGCTGCATCCGCTGCTGATCATTTGCGTATTTCTTTTGAATCCGTGCAATACGCTTACGGAATTTCATCTGGCTTAACTGGCCTTTATGCTGCTTGATGCCAAAGGGCACCATGAGCAGTTTGGTGATCACGGCGAGCAAGATAATTGCCAAGCCGTAGTTGCCGACAAGTTGATAGAGCCAACGCATCAAATATCCGATCGGGATATTGATGATATCCATAATTGAGCCCATGGACTACCTCCATTTGTGTTTTTGGGGGACGGGGTCATATCCGCTTTTCCCAAAAGGGTTACAGCGCAGGATGCGCCAGACCGCAAGCAACGAACCCTTGATCACCCCGTGGATCTCCAGCGCCTCGATCGCATATTGCGAGCAGGTGGGGATAAACCGACAGCGGGACTGGGTATGGGCGGATATATGGGACTGATACCATCGGATCAGCCCGATTAACATCTTCTTCATAACGATCTACCGCACACACCGTGCATCAAATTAAGAGATCGTTACGCAGGGCGGCGCCGTACAGGGCGCTGTAGATCTCCTGCGATTTGCGTTTGGGGGTACTGTTGCGGGCGACCAAAACAAAGTCATACCCCTTTTTGATCTGAGGCAACAGTTGACGGAATCCGGCACGCAAAATTCGCTTGGCGCGGTTGCGTGTCACCGCCTTACCGATCTTCTTACTGACGGTAATTCCCAGGCGGTTGACCTCCAAGCCATTGGGCCGTATATATAAAGCAAGACAGGGCGTAACGACCGAACGGCCTTTCTTATACGCCCTGATAAAATCTCTGTTCTTATTCAAAGAAACAAAGCTCTTCATTATAAACAGCTCCTTGGAGGGTGCTCTCACTTAGTGAGAAAGTCTTGCTCTGCCTCTGGCTCTTCTGCGGGCGAGGACAGCACGGCCCGATTTGGTGTGCATTCTCTTGCGGAAGCCATGCACTTTGCTACGCTGACGCTTTTTGGGCTGATAAGTTCTTACCATGGTGACACCTCCTAACGGTTTGTCCTATATATGAAGTCACATATAGATAATAATTGCTCATATATTATACATGGTCTAAGGGCGCTTGTCAAGCAAAATCGCCCAGAGCCCGTATAATTTTTTCGGCGTTTCGTTGCAGGCCGCCGGCACCGGTGGCTACCGTAACATCGGCGTACTGCTTATACAAGGGGACGCGTTCGGCGTA
>JAZNYQ010000105.1:0-1860 GCA_045594545.1 Eubacteriales bacterium
GCGCCGCAGGATCAACTGCTTGGAGCCGGCATAGGTCGTGGCGTAGAGGAGCGCATCGCTCAACTGCCCGTAACTCTTGCCGCCGCCCGCCGCTCCGCCGTAAAGCACCTCAAATTCCTTGGCCGCCACAAACGCCTGCTGACGGCGCGTTAATGTTAGCGTCATTCGTCCGTCCTCACCTCGATCCGAAAACTGTCCGCCTCGTCCCGCGGCTCCACCGCCTCGCGGATAATGTCGTAGGCTTTGACGTCGCCCCGCATGGCCTTGGACGTGATGGCCAGCGCAATGGCCTTGGCGACCGTGATCTTCTTGGGCATCTTAACAAAGTCGCCGCATACCTCCTCGGTCGCCTGCTTGCTCAGCCGTAGGGGCAACACCATCCCAAACGCCTCTTTCAACTCATCCCTCATACCTCTTCACCTCTTAACTCTTAATTCTGACCTCTTAACTCTCCTCAACTTCCCAAAACGGAACGAACAGATCCTCTTTCTGCAGGGTGATCTCACTGTTGTTTTTCAACCTGCGCTTTCGCGGCGCCCGAACGTAGTGAGTATCTTTTTCTTTTTCTTCTTTTTTTTCTTCTTCTTGGGTACCGTCCGCATGCCAACGCATCCTCGCCGCTTCCCGACTCTTACGGCATTTCTCTTCATAGGCCGCCTTGTCCCGATCGATCAGCATGGCAACGGTGGGAAAAACAATGTCGGCATTGCCCCGAAGCGGCGGCACCTTGCCAAATTCTCCGTAATCCAGAATGGCATCCAGCAGTTGTCCCTTTTCTTCATCGGTCAGTTTGCTTATCACCTCCCGATAGGTGTAATACAGTTGTACAAACTTCATCGCCAAGTCATCCCACCTCACTTACTGTGCCAATTTGCGCCCGTTTGGTCATATTTGTTGACATAATATTGCCTTTTTCATCGAAAACCTGTCATTTAATGAAACACATAGTCAATATAGGAACTTTTATCTCGTCGTCGCAAACTGCGCTTTGCTCCATTCGCCTGTCGGCGAATATCCGCCCGCTCCGTTGCTCCTCCTCTCGGCTTGAAACCCGCTTCGGGTCGCAGAGGTCGCCTGTCGGCTCCCGAGCAGCCCCTCGCTTCCTGTTTCTGCGCCGATTTACGAAAATACGTAGTCAATATAGGAACTTTTATCAGTTTCTATGTAGTCGCGGATCATGTTGTCATCGCTCTCCTCGAGCGCCGCCTCAAAACGGCAATCGACGGCCGAGCAGACCGGACCTCTCTCGGTTTCCGTCATCGGTTCATGCGGTCCGATGGGTCGTCCGCAAATGCGGCAGACCTTGTGCGTGGGTACGCAATCGTAACACCCGTCGCACTCCCGCCCGTCATAGCATAGCATCTTGTTGTCATCTCCTTTCATTCATCATATCGCCGCAGGCGATATCTCATCCGCCCTTTGGGCGGATATCAAAGGCGGAACGCCTATATCATTCATCACTTCCCCATCTCGCTATGAATCTTCTATAGTGAGAAATGATATACGGCTACCGCCGTATGATATCCTGCGGGTGATATACCTTACGGTATGATATACGGGCTTTACCCGTATGTCGTAGCACCGCTTCCTCTGAATTCATGTCCGTTCGGTCGTATCTTGTTGCAAAAAAATATGAATTTGCTCCCGTCTTTGCGGGGCTTGTTTCTTTATGCAACATCATTCTACCATCTATTGTTGCATTTGTCAACACCTTTTTTGAAAAAATTAAATTTGTTGCAAAACGCATGGTTTTGTAGTATAATGCAACCAAAGGAGGGGAGTGACATGGAGAAAAGACCGGTCAAACCCGAAGAATTTGCCAAGCGATTAACGCAGTTGTTGGCCGAGCGGGGAGAAACC
>JAZNYQ010000106.1:0-4350 GCA_045594545.1 Eubacteriales bacterium
CGATAACGGTTTGATTGACGGTATCTGGGCGGTGTCGAACAACTGTCCTTTGTTGGCGATCAGCGGCAAGCACCGCACTGACGTGGCAGGGGATACGACTTACTGTGCCAAGGCCGAGGCGCTCAGAGTATCGGAGGCGCAAGTTCGTGAAGATAACAGTTTGTTGATCAAGTTTTCACAGGCAGTTACCATGCCGACGACGGCGGTGACGGCAACGCTGGGGCTGTATAATGCCGAGAATCAGAAGCATGCCGATTATGACTGGTCGGTTTCGGTCAGTAAAGACACGGCGGCATTCTATGGCAGCAATAACGATGCCTTGGTCGTGACGGTTCCGTCCACCCATGCGGAGTCGATTCGAAGCATTGCCAAAGGATTAGAAAGCCAAGGGTACACCTTGCGCCTGACCTTGACCTCGCATGACGGCACAGTTGACGGCAAGATCAGTGAGATTGCGGCCAAGGACAATGCGGATATGAAGTTGCTTGCCACGGCCGGCGGTGCGGCGGATGCTGTAGTGGTCGATGTTACCTCCGTTGAGACCAAGTTGCTCAAACTGGAAAAGGTAGATGCTTTTAAGGAGAACACCTTGGTACTTACCTTTAATCAGGATGTAGTGGTTAAGAGCGGCTACTACATGGGGTTGACGTTGGTAGAAGACGGCGGCAACTGCTATCAATCCTATGATGCGGCGACCGGTCAGTATACCATCGTAAAGGGCAATCCGCAGGATGGAGTTTCCAAGCCGGCACAATGGGATTTAACTTTCAAGGGCTATCTCAACGGTCAGAAGAATGTTGTGTATGCCACGGTAAACGAGGGACAGGGGAACTTTACCTCGTCGGTCTCGACCGGCTGGAATCTGAGCAAGATCATGAACTTCTGTGAACAATATTCACAGGGCAAGCTGATGTTCCGTATTCAGGAGAATAACGGCAACAACAGCGGTACAATTGATTGTATCCATGCCGATGGTGATACAGCTAACACGCTTTTGTCGAATTTCGGCAACGATCAGGTGCATTATGAGATTGCAGATTTCCGTAATGATGTGATTGTGGAATCGGCAAAGTTGATTGACGGGGATCTGATTGAGATTACCTTTAATAAGCCGATCACCAATACCTGGTATCACGCGACCGAGCGAGGTTCGGCCATGCTACGCTTGGCACAGTATAATGAAGCCAAGGGACAGTGGTCTTGGTATCGCTATGACGGCAAAGATGCGGGTACCAAGTATTCGGATACGCCGACTCAGTGGGGTTGGGGGCTTACCAGCCTGACTAATTACAATCCCAAGAATACACCTACGGATGCCATTCCGGCGAATACCGAGGCATCTAAGGTTTGGTATTACAAGTGGAATGACGGCAAGATGGACGTTCTGGATCTGTTGGCTATGGTAGAGGATCCGGATTCTGTTTTTGCCAAGGATAAGGTGCAGTTGACGCTGGTGTTGGAAAAGAGCGGCACAGAGGATAAAACGTTGATCAACTGTGTGCAGAATTTTACCACGGCTGACGGCAAATATTATCTGTATGATAATGATGCGTTGCAGTGGCGTCATCATGCGGCTATTACCACCGAACTGGCGGTTCCCGCGATGGTTAAGGTCACTGACGTAAAGATCAATGACGAAAGCACCATGACGGTGACCTTTAATAAGGACATTGATTCAGTGAAGGACATTGAACCTTCGATTCGATTGCTGGACGGCACCGGTGCCCTGAAAGATCAGATGATTTTGACGGTAAAGGTCATTGAGGGGAATACGGTTACCTTTGCCGCAAGAAATTCTGTAAAAGAAATCTACCGCAACTTCTCGAAGGTATGGCAGACTGCCGATGCCAACGGATGGGATATGCAGCTGGCGCTGACACAGACCGGTACATCGGAACCTGCCAAGGTGAAGCGGGACGGTATTGTTAATGGCGTGATCAGTCAGGATGGCAGTTATTTGATCAGCTCCATTCTCAGTAGTGAAATCCGAGATGCTCATTATGTGATGGTGGATCGCCAGGATTATGATTATGATCCGGAGTCCTTTACGGTGACAAATGTTGAGCAGATCGGTAAGAATGTACTGATCGTAGAGTTTTCCGAGGATATCCAGTTGGTGGATATGGATAAAGGTCCCTTTATCGGTCTGCGATTGGTCGATCCTGCCGATCATACGGTTATGCGATTGAAATCGGATGGGTCGCTGACTAAACTTGCCAGCGAGAGCAAAAATGTTATGCAATGGCCCGCCCAATCGACTGCATTTTACGGCGACCGTAAGGATGCGTTGATCGTTACCTTTGCGGAGTCGACGGATCTTGGTTTGTTGATCAACAAGACCAATATGGATTCAAAATTTATTCCGTATGAGGTTATGCTTTGCATGGAGGAATCGTCAAATGCGGCATTGACTGAGCGTGTGAAGGGTAACTACCTGATGCACCATATTCGCCGTGCCGAGGATGCCAAGCAATTGGAGTCTTCTTTGCTTAGAGATACCAATTCCGGATTGTGTGACGGTGCGTATATGTCGATCAATCCTTTGGATCCTCAGGCGGATTTGCAGGTTGAGGGTGTGAAGGTGCTGGATCAGACTCAAATTGTCATTACCTTCTCCGAGGCTGTATCGATCAGCGCTCCTTCCGCCTATATCCGTGTAGTTAATGATGCGTTGGCTACGGTCAATGCGGCAGACGGTACGGCGCTTAGCTGGGGCGGTAGGATATCTTATTATGATGAGGCCAAGACGCAACTTCTGTTTACTCTCAATGTTAAGACAACCGGTACGGCTGATGCACAGGCCAACGGACTGGATGATCTGTTTAGCCGCGGTTATGAGAAAGACGGGAATCGATTGGTGCTAGTCATCGGTGATGCGGGGAACAAGGCTGTTATGAACGGCATTGTGGATTCGATCGTCGGATCTACCGGAAAATTGGTGCACGCCGATCCCATGACGGGTGCATATGATGCTTTGTGGTTGGATGTTGATGAAATGCAGATTCCGCAGGGCGAACTTACGATAACCGAGGTTACCGTTGTTTCGGATATTGATGCAGTTCTTACTTTCTCGGCGCCGGTTGAGATCGTGGATAATCCGTATGTGGGCGTACGTCTGATGACTAAGGATAATTTCCTGATCAGTATTTCTCCGGAAGGGAAGTATGAGGAACATCAGAAGGGCTATACGCCGGTACAATGGCAGGGCGTAAAGTGGGTTTGGAATAATGAAGAACACACACAGATCCGCATTACGATCGGAAAAGGTCCGACAGAGGCCAAGAATTTTGCTGAAATGATGGCGGTGGATTGGGAGAGTTTGTTCCCCGGTGCTCATCTGACAGTAGGATTTGAGGAGAACAATGCCGCTGTCATTGATAATAACGGACGAGTGGATAACATTCGACTGGCGGCGGATGGGCGTGTTCGCTTGCGCGCAAACGCCAAGTTGGGCTCTCGTGACGGTTGTTTTGTAGTTCCCGTGATGGGTGCGGAACTTCACAGCGTAACGGCAACGGCTAAAATCATCAATGATATGCAGATTCGCATTTCCTTCTCGGAACCTGTGGTAATTCACGGGAACCCGTATATGGCATTTCGTTATATTGACGAGGAAACGGGGCGTGTTTACTACAACGGCGATGAGTATAACCGTGCTCCCGTTCAGTTTGGCGGAAAGTGGGAATGGGCAAATACTGCTCATACCGCCATTGTTTGGACGATGTATGGCAACGCATCCTTTGGTGCTTGTAACCTATATGATATCGTGAATTACAAGCATGCACTTGAATCCATGACCGGACGTAAGATGCAGTTCTGTTTGGAAGAGAAGACGGATGCTGACTTTACAACGGTTGGGCAAAATAATCGTATCGATAATATTTCCGCCCTCGACGGAAAGAATCATCTGGTTGCCAGTATTGCCGGAAATTCGGACGGCTTGTACTTGGATCTTAATATGAACGCATTACGAAATGCGGCAGCCCTTACGCTCATTTCGGCAAAAGCCGTTAGCGATCAGACGATTGAACTGACATTCTCCGAACCGGTCAGATTAGCGGATGAAAATGCACCTACGGTTGAACTGCGCTATTTGAGTGCAGACGGTAATACTGATGTATTGACAAACGGTAAAACTGCCAAGTTTACGGGGCAATTATCCCCTAAGGCGGATGACCCCTGTGTGCTGATATGGACGCTGAAGTCCAAATTGGCGGATAATCTGACGGATATATTCAATCACAACGGACAGTTCAAGTGGAACGTTACATCCCATGTAGCATTGATTATGGAAAATGAGAGCGAAACGATCCCGACATGGAGCATGCGGTTGTGGGGTATCACCAGTGC
>JAZNYQ010000107.1:0-46744 GCA_045594545.1 Eubacteriales bacterium
GTTTTATTCGCCAAAGGCGAGTGATATTGCTTCGCAGTTATATTATGCTTTCGCATAGTGATATTGTCCTACGGACAGTTTTTAGGGCGAATAAAATATCACTACGACCAGAGGACGTAATATCACTTTCACAAAGTGAAAATATCACTCTTTGCACAGCAAAGAATATCACTTGTCTTTTTTTGTTGTAAAAAGGGTTTGGGTATCACCCAAAAAGAAGCATTTGTACTTACAAATGCGATGCTGGTTCTATCCGATAAGCATAAGAAAAGCCTCGATGAAATGCATCGAGGCTTGAATCATCCTTATGAGAAGTAGCTTTTTGGCTCCTTTTTTTTAATTTTCGAGGGTGTTTTTGGCAATTTTCAATTGGTTTATGATGGAAATTTTCTGGGGACAGGCCGATTCGCACTTGCCACAGGCAATACAATCGTCGGGTTTGCCGTGCCGTCCCGTTACGATCCGGTATGTGCGCAGGGCGCCTTCTTTGTTATTGTATACGGTGGTGGTGTTGTAACAATCGAAGATGTCGGGGATGGGAATGTCCATCGGGCATCCCTTAACGCAATATTCACAGCCGGTGCAGGGAATGCGGGGCATGGCGTTGAGGGCCTCAGCGGCCTTGAAGATGGCAGCCGTTTCTGACTCGGTCAGCGGCGGGGATGGCATGGTATGTAGGTTGTCCTGTACCTGTGCAAGTGTAGACATCCCGCTCAGTACCGTCAGTACGCCGTCTAAGCCGGTGGCAAAGCGAATCGCCCACGAGGAGAGGGAAGCGGTCGGATCAAGCGATTTGAGAATATCGGCGGGGGGGGCGGGGTAGTTGGCGAGCGAACCGCCCTTGACCGGCTCCATAACAATGACGGGCTTGTTGTATTTGCGGGCGATCTCGTAGCATTTGCGGGATTGGACGGTGGCGTCCTCCCAGTCGGCATAGTTGATCTGCAACTGCACAAACTCGGTTTCGGGATGTTTGATGAGGACTTCCTCTAAGACGTCGGCCGTGTCGTGCATCGAAAAACCGAGATGGCGAATGAGCCCTTGTTCCTTCTTCTCTTTCAGATAGTCCCAAATGCCCCAATCCTCAAACAACTGTGTGCGGGTACCGCCCAGATTATGGAGCAGATAAAAATCAAAATAGCCGCACTTGAGATTTTCCAATGAGGTATCAAACATGGCCTTGGCTTCCTCTTCATTTTTCGGCCCCAGCCATGCGGGCAGTTTGGTGGCAATATAGAATTGATCGCGGGGATATTTCTTTACCACCGTTTCATAAATGGCGCGCTCGGAGCGTCCGCCCTGATAGGCGACCGAGGTATCAAAATAATTGCCGCCGCCCGCCATATACGTATCGACCATCTCCTGCGTTTTCTCAATATCGATTTCCGTGCCGTTCATGGGCAGGCGCATCATGCCAAAGCCCAGTTTACTCACCTTGTTCATGGGTAAACACCTCCGTTAATTTATGACACATCTCTACCGCAGTATCTAAGGCGTTGCCCTGTATGCGGCAGGAAAGATAGGGATCGGTGCCCGCCGAGAAGAACATATTGCCCTTCATGGCCGAAATGACGCCCGCCACCATCTTCATATCGTACTTGGCAAATTTGAGGATGAGCATCTTGTTCTTTTCTAATAGTTCGGTAACCCCGCAAGCGGTGCAGGCGGCGCGCACCAACGATACGTCCATCAGCGCCAGCACTTCCCGTGGCGGATCGCCGAACCGCTCGATGAGTTCATCCACAATGTCCGAAACGTCGTCGTCATTCTCAATGGCGGCGATCTTTTTATAGATATCGACACGGGCCAAGGACGAGTCGATGTACTCCTCGGGGATGTAGGCCGATACTTTAAGATCAATCAGACATTCGCTGAGTTTGGCCTTGGTTTCAATGCCCTTTTCCTCGTTGATGGCTTGATTTAACAGCTGCATATACATATCGTAGCCCACGCTGTCCATGTGCCCGTGTTGCTGAGCGCCTAAGAGATTGCCCGCCCCTCTTATCTGCAGATCGCGCATGGCGATCTTAAATCCCGAACCGAACTCGGTATATTCGCGAATGGCATCCAATCGCTTGCGCCCGTCCTCGGTAAGGGTGCGACCTTGGCGGTAGGTGAAATAGGCGTAGGCGTGCTTATAACTGCGCCCGACCCGACCGCGGATCTGGTGCAACTGCGCCAGCCCCAGACAGTCGGCATTTTCGATAATTAAGGTGTTGGCATTGGGCACGTCAACGCCCGTTTCGATGATGGTGGTGCAGACCAGAATGTCGATCTTGCCCTCGGTCATGCGGTCCCAGATCTCGCCCAGTTCTTCCTTGGCCATCTGCCCGTGTGCCACTTCGACTACGGCATCGGGGATGGCCTCGGCAATTCGGTTGGCCGTTTTGTAGATGGTATCGACCCGATTGTGCAGATAGTAGCACTGCCCGCCGCGGGAGAGTTCCCGTCGCAGAGCGTCCATGATCAGAGAATCATCATATTCACAAACATAGGTGGAGATGGGATGGCGGTCGTTGGGCGGGGTTTCAATAACCGACATATCCCGAATGCCCGACAGTGCCATATTGAGCGTACGGGGAATGGGGGTGGCCGACAGGGTCAGCACATCGACATTCTTCGACAATTCCTTCAAGGCCTCTTTGTGAGATACCCCGAATCGCTGTTCCTCATCTACGATAAGCAACCCCAAATCTTTAAACTTGACATCCTTTTGCAGGATGCGGTGGGTGCCGACCAGTATATCGATCTCACCGCGGCGTACTTTCCGTAAAATGGCCTCCTGTTGTTGGGGAGTGCGGAAACGGGAGAGCAGTTCCACCGTAACGGGGAAGCCCTCAAAACGGCGCAGAATGGTATTGTAATGTTGCCACGCCAGCAGGGTAGTAGGGGTGAGGATGGCGACCTGCTTGGTGTCGAGCACGCACTTGAAAGCGGCACGCAGAGCGATCTCGGTCTTGCCGAATCCCACGTCGCCGCACAGCAGGCGATCCATCGGCGAGGGCTTTTCCATGTCGGCCTTGATCTCGGCGGTGCATAGGGCCTGATCCTCGGTTTCCTCAAATTCAAAAGCACTCTCGAACTGTTGTTGCCATTCGTTATCGGGCGAAAAGGCGTGCCCCGCCGTGTTCTGGCGGGCGCTGTACAGGGCGATCAATCCTTTAGCCAAGTCTTTTACATTGGCTTTGACTCTGGCCTTGGACTTGGCCCATTCGCCGTTGCCCAGTTTGTTGAGTTTGACCTTGACCTCGTCGGAAGCACCGACGTATTTGGAGATCAGATCAAACTGACCGCAGGGGATAAAGAGGGTATCGGTACCGGCGTAGCGGATGCGGATAAATTCACGGGTGACCCCTTGTGCCGTTACCTGATGCACACCGTCGTAGATGCCGACGCCGTAATTTTCGTGTACTACATAGTCCCCGATCTTAATGTCGGAGAAGTCGTTGATGGCCTGCCCCGGTTTATAGCGGCTGTGCCGTTTTTTCTTTTTGCCCGACAGACGGGCCGAACCGAGCACGGCAAATTTGGCGTCCCGATCGTGGAACCCGCCGGGGAAGCCTTGCCCGATAATGGCGGCGGCTCCCTTGGGGATCTCGCTGTCTTCCCGAAGCAGGGCACAGGAAATGTTGTGTTCGCCGAACAGGGTGGGCAGGTAGGTGGCACGGGCGGCCGAGCCGGCAAAGACGGCCAAGTCCCCGTTTTCCAAGTAAAAGGACACATCTTCACATAAGGCGTTCTCGCCCGACGGGGCATTCAGCGAGGTCACATGATAGCCTTGCACCAGCCCAAAGACAACGGCCGACTCCTGCCGCAAAAAGTCTTCCAACAGTACAAAATGATGGTGCGCCATCCCGTCGATCACACGGTCCGGCTCGTTATAGCAGGCGCGGCTCATAACGGTATAGCCACGCTCGGCTAAGGCCGCCAAGTCCTGCGAGGTGCGATAAACAAAGCCTTGCATGGCTTCCCGCAAACGAGGCAGGTCAAAACACAGGCACAGGGCGTCGGGATCGTAATCAAGCGCCGTCGGGCCCGCGGGATGGATCAGGGGCAAAAAGCGGTCAATGCCCTTAAAGGTGCCGGCCTGCAAGGTTTCCAGATCGTGGCGGGCATTGAGAATGGCGTCGTCATCCTCGCCCTGTTCCAGTTTGGACAGGCGGGCACGCATCCGCTTTTCCATCTCTTTGCGTACCTCCGGATCGGCAAAGGCTTCCTGCGCCGGCAGGATGCGGGCGGTATCGGTATCCTCGACCCGACGCTGGGTTTTGGGATCGTAATAGGAAAGGGAATCAACTTCATCCCCGAACAGTTCAAAGCGCACGGGATAGGGGGCGCCGGGGGCAAAGAATTCGACAATGCCGCCCCGATGGGAGAATTGCCCCATATGCTCGGTCAGTTCACTGCGGGTATAGCCGCCCTCGGTCAAAAACCGCAGGACATCGTCCAGATCCACCGAGCCGCCGCGGGTGATGGTCTTACTGCGCCGCCGCAAGGTCTGGGGCGAGGGGGTCAGCGAGAGGAGGGCATCGGCGGGAATGAGGGCCAAACGGTAATCGCCTATGGACAGGCGGTCGAGCGCCCCGATGCGGGCGTGCTCCTGTCCGTGCGACATATTTTCAAAGTTATAGAAGACATACTCGCGTGCCGGAACGGTCAACAGATCGTGGGCGGGGAGCAGGGCGGAGAACAGGTCGTACATCCGTTCGGTCTCGCCTCGATCGGGCAGCACGAGCATGACCCGACGGTCAAGGCTTAACAGTCGGGTTAAAAAGAGTTTATAGGATTCGCAAAGCCCCGTGGCGTAGGCGGGCAGCAGACCGCCCCGTACCGCCCCACGCAGTTCGCTTACCTTTGGATTTTTGAGAAGGTGTTTTGAAATATAATCCATAATCTGAATAAGAGGGGCGCAGCGGTGTGCTGCGCCCGTGATTGTTATGCTTCCGGCGAAGCCGGTGCGGTGTTGAATTTCGACATGGCATCGGCAATCTTGCCGCCCAGTATCATGCGGATGGCTTCAAAAATATCAGGCAGAGCCGCATCGATCTTCTTGCGCTCGGTCAGACGGAAATCGCCAAGCACCCAATCGGCCAGCACGAACTGCCCCGATGGCTTGGTGATGCCGACACGGATGCGGGGAATCTCATAGGAGCCCAGCGCATGAATGATGCTCTTGATGCCGTTGTGTCCCCCGTCGGTCCCCTTGGGACGAATGCGCATACGGCCGGTATCCAGCGCCGTATCGTCGTAGATCACGATGACACGGTCGGGCGAGATCTTGAAATAGGACGTGATCTTGGCCACACAGTCACCCGAACGGTTCATATAGGTGTGGGGCTTGACCAGCAAAACGCGGTTACCGTCGATCTGGGTATTCCAGACGTTGCCCGACCAGCGGGATTTACTCTTGTCCAGCCCCAACTGCTCACACAGATAGTCTATGGCCATAAAGCCGACATTATGACGGGTATTTTTATATTTTTCACCGTAATTGCCCAGACCCACGATCAAATAGTCGATGGCCGGACGATTTTTCTTAAACATACCATTCCTCAATTAAACAAAGTAGAGATCGGACGATCCTCGTAGATACGCTCGATCGCCTTGGCAAAGACGGGAGCGGTGGGCAGAACGCGGATCTTATCGATGAGTTTCTCATCAGGCAACTGGATGGTATCGAGCAGAACCAGTTCCTTGATGGGGCTTTCCTGCAACCGTTCGATCGCAGGGCCGGAGAGGACACCGTGGGTGGCGCAAGCGGTTACTTCCTTGGCACCGCCGATCTCGATGAGAGCCTTGGCGGCGTTGCACAGACTGCCGCCGGTATCGACCATATCGTCGAGGATGATCAGGCGTTTGCCCTTAACGTCACCGATGATATTCATAACTTCGCAGGAGTTGGCCTTGGGACGGCGCTTATCTACGATGGCCAGAGGAGCATCGAGTTTAGCGGCGAAGTTACGGGCACGGGTAACCGAGCCGAGGTCGGGAGAAACGACGACCAGATCGTCGTGATTTTCACGGAAGCGATCGACAAAGTAAGAAGCCAGCAGGGGCGCACCGACCAGATGGTCAACAGGGATGTTGAAGAAGCCCTGAATCTGGGGGGCGTGCAGGTCCATCGTCAGTACACGGTCAGCGCCGGCGGCGGCGATCAGATCGGCCACCAGTTTTGCCGAGATGGGATCACGGGACTTGGCTTTACGGTCCTGACGGGCATAGCCGAAATAGGGGATAACGGCGGTGATGCGGCCGGCAGAGGCGCGCTTAAAGGCATCCATCATGATGAGCATTTCCATGATGTTGTCGTTTACCGGATTGCTGGTGGACTGGATGATGAAGACATCGCTGCCACGCACCGTTTCTCCGATGGAAACGGAAATTTCGCCGTCCGAGAACTGCTTGACCTCACTGCGGCCCACGGGCAGACCGAGTTCCTCGGCTACGGCATGGGCGAGTTTGGGAGAAGCGTTGGCGGCAAAGATCTTGATGTTCTTACCGTGTGTGATCATTTTTTCTTCCTCCGTGTTGCATATCTGAATTTTATGAAAATACACAAAAAAACATTTCCTGGACGATCAGATCTTCCCTCACAAGCGGGGAAGAACGGTCAGTCCGGAAATGCGACGGCAGATCCGGGAATTGCAAATTGTGATGACGATACCATCATGGCAAACTCCCTTATACGATTCTCTATTACTATTATCCATGAAAATGCAATTTTTTGCAAGAGGTAATTCAAAAAAATGTTATTTTTTAGTTAAAAAAGCAATTTAGAGATAGCAACTGTCTTGTTTTTCTTGTTATAATGAACCTATCACAAAACGGAGGAAAAACCGATGACAAGACCTTTTGCAAATTTTTATTATCAATCCACCCCTCCCTTAGGGGAGAACGGGCGGCGCATTACCGCCTCTGAGTCTCATACCGAGTTGGCTCGCCGGATCGCCGATGAAGGTATGGTTTTATTGGAGAACCGCAACGGCGCTCTGCCCCTCAAACCGAATGAGCGGGTGGCGTTGATCGGTAAGGGAAATTATGATTATGTGCGCGGCGGCGGCGGTTCGGGCGTTGTCTACTGCCCCTACACCGTGACCCTTCGCGAGTCACTGGAGCAGAAGGCAGCCGAGGGAAAGATCGACCTGACGGCGGGGCTTACGGACATATACGATGCGTATATTGCCAAGGAGCAGGAGCGCATTGCGATTGAGGCGCCCAAGCGACGGCTGAAGATCTCCCGTATCAGGGAGAGCAACGAGCGTTTTTATGCCGAACAACGCTGGCGTAAAAACTGCATGATTCAGGAACTGGATCTGGCCGATGAGCAGATCGCTCAAGCGGCGGTGCAGGCCGATACCGCCATCATCTCCATTGCCCGCTATTCGGGCGAGGGCATTGACCGCACGGCTGATCCCGAGTTTGCTGATTTTTATCTGTCGGATGTGGAGAAACGGCTGATCGAACGCACCAAAAAGGCCTTTAAGAAGACGGTCATCGTGCTCAATGTCGGAGGCATGGTAGACACCGAGTGGTTTGTCCGTGATCCCGAGATCGATGCGGTATTGCTTGGCTGGCAGGCAGGTATGGAAGGCTGTACGGCCGTGGCCGATATTTTAGTGGGCGACGTGAATCCCAGCGGTAAGCTCGTCGATACCTTTGCCCGTTCCTTTGATGCTTACCCCTCTTCGGCTAACTTCAACGAGTCGGAAGACTATGTTGAGTATACCGATGATATTTTTGTCGGCTATCGTTATTTTGAAACCATCCCTGGCGCGGCGGCTCTCGTCAATTATCCGTTTGGCTACGGTCTGTCCTACACCACCTTTGCGCTGACCGATATTATTGGCAAACAAGAGGGGCCGCGTATGGCGTTGACTGCCACTGTCACCAACACCGGCAAGATGGCAGGTAAAGAGGTCGTACAGATCTACGCTACCGCCCCGCAGGGTAAGCTTGGCAAGGCGGCTAAGATATTGGTCGGATATGAAAAGACTCGACTTCTTGCGCCCGGCGAGAGTCAGACGGTGACGATTACGCTGACGGCGGACATATTGGCATCTTATGATGATATGGGGCTTGTGGCCAAGTCGGCGTGGGTGCTGGAAAAGGGCGAGTATCGCTTCTTTGTCGGTACCTCGGTGCGTGACGGTGTGTATGTCGATTATGTATACACGGTGGATCAGGATACCGTTGTAGAACAGTTGACGGCACGGTGTGTGCCGGTCAAGTCTTTCCCCCGCCTGCAGGCCGATGGCAGCTATACCGAGGTGTCGGCCGGTGAAAAGAGGGAGTGTCTGCCGCAGAATGAGAAATTGAGCGGTGTCAAGCCGGAGGATCTGAAGGGCTTCTTCCTGGTGGCACAGGGTGAGATCTCGCTGGAGGATTTCATGGCGCAGATGACCGATGAGGAATTGGTGCATGTGGTTTGCGGTCAGGAAAATCGCGGCGTGTGTAATGTCGGCACGATGGGTGCGGTCGATCGGCTGAATATCCCCTATGTTCCCACTACCGACGGTCCGGCCGGCGTGCGTATTATTCCCGAGACGGGGGTAACGACCACCGCCTTCCCCTGCTCGACGCTGCTGGCTTGCACCTGGTCGCCGGAGTTTGCCTACCGTTTGGGAGAGGCTTGCGGCAAGGAGGTGCGCGAGAATAATCTCGGCATTTGGCTGGCGCCGGGTATGAATATCCACCGTACGCCGTTATGTGGACGCAATTTCGAGTATTTGTCGGAAGACCCGTTTGTGGCCGGCACCATGGCTGCTGCCGTTGTCAAAGGCACTCAATCGCAGAAAATTGCGGCTACGCCCAAGCATTTCTGTTGTAATAACAAGGAGGGTAATCGCCATTATTCCGATTCCCGTGTGTCGGAGCGCGCCTTGCGCGAGATTTATCTCAAAGGGTTTGAAATCTGTGTGAAGACGGCCGATCCGTGGTGTCTGATGACCTCGTATAACTTGATCAACGGTACACGTCCTTGTGAGAACAGTGAATTGCTTGAGGGTATCCTACGTCAGGAGTGGGGCTATCAGGGTATGGTAATGACCGACTGGACCAATTATGCCGATCAATGCGTGGAACTGACGGTCGGCAACGATGTCCATATGCCCAAATCTTCCTGTGACGAAGGCTACGTACTGGAGTGTCTGCGTTCGGGTAAACTCAAAAAGGCCGATTTGCAAGCCTGCGCCCGCCGTGTGTTGGAAATGATATTAAAACTTGTGTAAAATTTACAGAAATGTCTTGAAAAAAACCGCAGATTATGATAGAATCACTTGGAATGAGAAAAATCATATAAAATCACCAGGAGGTTTTGACGAAATGAGTCACAAGTATGTCTACCTGTTCTCCGAAGGCGACGCTTCGATGCGTGAACTGCTCGGAGGCAAAGGTGCAAACCTGGCCGAGATGACCAAGATCGGTCTTCCCGTTCCCCAAGGTTTCACCGTATCCACCGAAGCCTGCACTCAGTATTATGAGGACGGCAGAAAGATCAATGATGACATCCAGGCACAGATCATGGAGTACATCGATAAAATGGAAGGAATCACCGGCAAGAAGTTCGGTGATAAGGAGAATCCTCTCCTCGTTTCCGTTCGTTCGGGTGCCCGTGCTTCCATGCCCGGTATGATGGATACCATCCTCAACCTCGGTCTGAATGAAGACGTGGTTGAAACTATGGCCGCCCAGTCCGGCAATGCCCGTTGGGCCTATGACTGCTATCGCCGTTTTATCCAGATGTACTCCGACGTTGTTATGGAAGTCGGCAAGAAGTACTTCGAGGAACTCATCGACAAGATGAAGGAAGAAAAGGGCGTGAAGCAGGACGTTGAGCTGACCGCTGACGATCTCAAAGAGCTCGCCAACCAGTTCAAGGCCGAGTACAAGAACAAGATCGGCAAGGAATTCCCGTCTGATCCGAAGGAGCAGTTGATGGGCGCTGTCGAGGCCGTTTTCCGTTCTTGGGACAACCCCCGTGCTAATGTTTACCGTCGTGATAACGATATCCCCTATTCTTGGGGTACTGCCGTTAACGTGCAGATGATGGCCTTTGGTAACATGGGCGACGACTGCGGTACCGGCGTTGCCTTCACCCGTGATCCGGCTACCGGTGAAAAGGGTCTGATGGGCGAGTTCCTGACCAACGCTCAGGGCGAAGACGTTGTGGCCGGTGTTCGTACTCCGATGCCGATCGCGGAAATGGCTGACAAGTTCCCCGCTGCTTTCGAGCAGTTCCAGAAGGTCTGCGCTACCCTCGAGGATCACTATCGTGATATGCAGGACATGGAGTTCACCGTTGAGCACGGCAAACTCTTCATGCTCCAGACCCGTAACGGTAAGAGAACGGCTAAGGCCGCTCTGAAGATCGCTTGCGACCTCGTAGACGAGGGCATGATCGACAAGAAGCAGGCCGTTGCCATGATCGATCCCCGTAACCTCGATACGCTGCTCCATCCCCAGTTTGATGTTAAGGCTCTGAAAGCCGCTACTCCTGCCGGCCGTGGTTTGGGCGCTTCTCCGGGCGCTGCCTGCGGTAAGGTCGTCTTCACTGCCGAAGATGCCGAGGTTTGGAACAACCGTGGCGAAAAGGTTATCCTCGTTCGTCTGGAAACCTCTCCGGAAGATATTACCGGTATGAAGGCTTCTCAGGGTATCCTGACCGTTCGTGGCGGTATGACCTCTCACGCCGCCGTTGTGGCTCGTGGCATGGGTACCTGCTGCGTATCCGGTTGCGGCGACATCATCATGGACGAAGAGAACAAGAAGTTCACTCTCGCCGGCAAGACCTATAATGAGGGAGATTACATCTCCATCGACGGTTCTACCGGTTGCATCTATGACGGCATTATCCCCACCGTTGACGCTGAGATCGCCGGTGAGTTTGGCCGTATCATGGCTTGGGCCGACGAGTTCCGTACTCTGAAGGTTCGCACCAACGCGGATACTCCGACCGACGCGAAGAAGGCTCGTGAGCTGGGCGCTGAGGGTATCGGTCTGTGCCGTACCGAGCATATGTTCTTCGAGGCAGAGCGTATCGCCGCTTTCCGTGAGATGATCTGTGCGGACACCGTAGAAGAGCGTGAAACGGCTCTCGAGAAGATCCTGCCTTATCAGCAGGGTGACTTTGAGAAGCTGTACGAGGCTCTGGAAGGCAACCCTGTTTGCATCCGTTTCCTCGATCCGCCTCTGCATGAGTTCGTTCCCACCGAAGAAGCTGACATCGCCGCTCTGGCCGCCGCTCAGAACAAGTCGGTTGAGGATATCAAGAATATCATCACCTCTCTGCATGAGTTCAACCCCATGATGGGTCACCGTGGCTGCCGTCTGGCTGTTACCTATCCGGAAATCGCCAAGATGCAGACCAGCGCTGTTATCCGCGCGGCCATCAACGTCAAGAAGGCTCATCCCGATTGGAACCTCGTTCCCGAGATCATGATCCCGCTGACCGGCGAAGTTAAGGAAATGAAGTACGTTAAGGATGTCGTTGTGGCTACCGCTGACGCGGAGATCGCCGCCGCCGGTTCCGACCTCAAGTACGAAGTCGGTACCATGATGGAGATCCCCCGTGCCTGCCTGACGGCTGACGAGATCGCCAAGGAAGCCGAGTTCTTCTGCTTCGGTACCAACGACCTGACCCAGATGACCTTCGGTTTCTCCCGTGATGACGCCGGCAAGTTCCTGGGCGCTTACTACGATTGCAAGATCTATGAGAACGATCCGTTTGCCAAACTGGATCAGACCGGTGTCGGTCAGCTCATGGAGATGGCTGTTGCTAAGGGTAAGGCTACCCGTCCGGCTATCCACTGCGGTATCTGCGGTGAGCACGGCGGCGACCCCGTATCCGTCGAATTCTGCCACAGAATCGGTCTGGACTACGTTTCCTGCTCGCCCTTCCGTGTGCCCATCGCCCGCCTTGCCGCCGCGCAGGCTGCTATCAAGGATATGAAATAATTCATAGCCGATGTGAAAGGGCAAAGAGCCTGATCATAAAAAGGGCAAAGTGAAATAACAAAAGACAACCTTGCAAAGGAATTTGCAGGGTTGTTTTTTTTGCGCAAAGAGGGACGTAACGCCGTAAAATACGCATTTTTCGGTGAAGAGTTTGGAAAATACGAATTTTCTCAACTTTTTCAAAATGATAAACGACCTTGCCTTTATTTTTATACATGACCTTGCCCCAGAACATATAGTAATTTTTGTTATATGTTTTTGGGGTAAATTCCAGAAAGTAAAAAACACTGTGAAATCAATGCTTTTCAGGATTGTTTCCAAATTCCCAAAAACGTTTTTGGGAAAATATTTGGTTTTTGGGAGGAAAAATCTCGTTTTTGGGAACGTTTTGGGGAAAGCGTGAAATACATAACAAAGGTAGGGAGTAATGATGCGAAAGAAAAATTACAAAGGGCGATGCGAAAAAAGGACGCTAAGCAAGTGCAAGGAGGTGTGTCGAACCTATGACAGGGTCCAGTTCACGTATGCTGATTACCTTCAGCAGAATGAATGCATAGAGGAGATTCAATGTAATGTCTCGTTGGATGGAGAGGAATACACGACGGATTTTGTCTGTGTCAAGACGGATCAAGAGTTGATGGTGCGCGAATGTATCAGTCGTAGACTTTTGACCAAGCCTATGACGGTAAAATTGCTCGATCAGTCGCGGGAATATTGGTTACGGCGAGGCGTATCGGATTGGGGGATTGTGATCGATGAAGAATAACGGTCTGGTTAAAATGCAAGAAGATATTTACCGTGTATTGGATGTGCAAGACAGGCAAGCATTGGTGATACGGATTGTAAAAAAATCTATGCCCAAATGGGTGAATAGGGATGATCTTCTTCCGTATGCCAAGGATGTGCTTGTCCCTCTCATCGACATAAACGATATGGATGCGTTGAGCCGAAAATGCGCCCATGAACGTTTTACGATGATTGCGGGGATTCTTCCCTATGTTGCGGATAAAAGGAAGAGATGTGCCGTCATTAATCAGGTAGTAAAAGAAAGAGGAATAAGCAGACAGACAATACAAAAGTATTTGTGGTTATATTTGGCCTATCAGAATTTGGCTGTGCTTGCACCTAAGGCTAAGGAGAACCAGAGGGAACTAACGATGGATGAAAAGAATATCCGATGGGCTTTGAATCGGTATTACTACACCAGGCATAAGCATTCGCTAAGTATGGCGTACACTTTGATGCTGAAGGAAAAATACTGCAATGTGTCGGGAGAATTATTGGAAAGGTACCCCTCTTTCTATCAGTTTCGTTATTTTTACAGACAATATCGAAGTGAGCAAAAGTATCACATATCCAGAGATGGTATAAAGAACTATCAGCGCAATTATAGACCGTTGTTGGGTGAAGGGGTACAGGACTTTGCTCATTGCGTCGGATACGGGATGTTGGATGCCACGGTTTGCGATATCTATCTGGTCAATGAGGCGGGAAAGTTGATCGGACGACCGATACTCACGGCCTGTATTGACGGGTATAGCGGAATGTGTTGTGGGTATTCCTTATCCTGGGAGGGTGGCGTATATTCGCTTCGAAATCTGATGTTCCAAGTGATTGCGGATAAAAAAGAATGGTGCAAACGATTCGGGATAGACATAGATAAAAAAGATTGGGACTGCAATAAACTTCCCTCTATTATTGTTACTGATATGGGTAGGGAATACGTCTCGAACACCTTTGAACAAATTGCCGACTTGGGCGTTACGCTAATCAATCTTCCTCCCTATCGGCCGGAGCTAAAGGGATCGGTGGAGAAGTTTTTTGACGTGATTCAAGGGTTATATAAGCCTCATCTGAAGGGGAGGGGGGTTATCGAATCGGATTTTCAGGAGCGTGGCGTTCGGGATTATCGAAAGGATGCTTGCCTGACCATGTTGGAATTTGAGAAGATTTTATTACGGTGTATTCTGTATTACAATACCAAGCGGCTGATTGAAAATTTTCCCTATACGGGAGATATGATTGACAAAGGGATAAAGCCGTTTGCCAACAGTATTTGGAATTATGCAGTAGAGCAACCCGGTGCCAACTTAATTTCAGTAGATGGCAGTACGTTGGTGTTTACATTATTGCCAAGGATTGCGGGACGATTCACCCGAAAGGGATTGATAGTAAACGGATTGCGATACAGGAATGAAGCCTATACGGAACAATATCTAAAGGGTGGGGAGGTAATGGTGGCGTATAATCCCGAGAATGTGTCGGAGGTTTGGCTGATTGAAAAAGGAAATTACGTTAAATTTTCCTTAATAGAGTCTCGTTTTTCGGATATGGATATGGCAGAGGTGTTAGATATAAGGGAAAGGCAGAAGACGTTAGAAAACGCTGAGAGAAAGGTAGTTTTGCAGGCAAAAATTGATTTGGCTCGGCATATCTCGCTAATTGCACAACAGGTCCCACCACAAAGTGGAGTGGATATACGAGATATTCGCCAAAATCGAAGACGGGAACAGCAGAGAACTCATGTGGATTTTATAAGGGAGAGTGTGGCTAATGACTAATATTCTGAGTCAATTATCTCCGATGAAGAGCGGAGAAGAATTGCGAAAACAAATGACGGTATTGCCGGTATATGATGAGGCTATTGTCAGCCGAAGCGCAACGGAGCGGCTGATTGCGTTATCGGATTTGTATAATATCTATATTCCCTCAGATATGTCGGTGGAGATATACAGCAAACTATACTTGGCGTTGATTCACTCCTTGAAAAAGAAAGATGGACGGGCGGCACGGCGGCAACGAAATGAGAACTGCAAACAGATCAACGGCAGAGGAGGCAATGGAATTCTGGGTGGCTCGGATAGTTTTACCATAGTTGGTTGCTCTGGCATCGGGAAGAGCTCGGCTATTATGCGTGCTATTGGTAATATTACAGAAAAGGGAATTATTGAAGCGCAACATCCGTACACCAGGATTATTCCGTGTGTGGTTGTCCAGTGCCCTTTTGATTGCTCGGTCAAGGGGTTGCTCTTGGAGATTCTGCGTAAGGTGGACGAATTACTGGATAGTGATTATTACCCCAAGGCCATCCGCAATCGTGTCACGACAGATATGCTGGTCGGATGTGTCAGTCAAGTATCGCTTAATCATATTGGGCTGTTAATTGTGGATGAGATTCAGAATGTGGTCAACAACAAAAACGGGAAGTCTTTGGTTGGGATGTTGACGCAGTTAATTAATAATAGCGGCATCTCCATCGGTATGGTTGGTACACCCGAATGTGTGCCTTTTTTTGAGCAGGCGTTGCAGTTGGCCAGACGATCTCTCGGCTTGCAGTATGGGGCGTTGAAATATGAGCCGTTCTTTTATAATTTCTGTCAGACGGTGTTTGGCTATCAGTACACCAAGAGGAAAACCGAGTTGACCGATGCGACGGTGCGTTGGCTGTATGAGCATAGCGGCGGAATTTTATCTGTGGTTGTATCTTTGCTTCACGATGCGCAGGAAATTGCTATTTTGACAAGTGTGGAGGAACTCAATCAGAAGGTATTAGAGGAAGCTTATGACAAGAGATTATCCATGCTACATGGGTATATGGAATCCACTATTATTCGAAAAAAGCAAGCGTCGGTACGGAATAAAAAGGGAAGAGTGTCTGTTGTTGAAACCAAGGTTGACGTGAAGAGTGTGATTGCCGATACCGTTGCCGTTGCCAAAGAAACGGGTGCGGATGTTGTGGAGTTACTCAGCGGAAAAATTACGGTGGAGGTGATTGGAATATGATTGCTTATTTGCCGGAAATCTATCCGGATGAATTGGTGTATAGTTGGTTTTGTCGATATTACGTACATACGGGATGCTTAACGCATAAGATGGCGCTGGAGGATATTTTATATAATCGTTGCAACAACCCGTCCAAGGAGTTTTTAGGACATCTTAACCCCGAAATGAGGAAGAAAATACAGGGAATCTACCCATTAGAGCATTTGATTAAAAGTCATACGCTCTACCCGCAATATGCTCGTTTTGTACCTCTCGACAAAAAGAAAAAAGCCATATATCATATGGCTTGTGAGTTTTGCGATCCGCATCATTTATTTCCCATATTGCCGAGAGGGGATGCAGATCAGCATTTGAAATATTGTCCTATCTGTGCTAAAGAAGATAGAGAGAAGTATGGGGAAACCTACTGGCACAGAAGCCATCAACTGCGAGGTGTAAACGTCTGTTATATTCATCGCTGTAAACTGGAGAATTCAACGGTAACCGCCAAGAGTGAAAAGACGTTTACGCTCTGTCCGGCTGAAGAATACGCCGTAAATCAAGAAGCGCAAATGACGGATAATGATTTCTCCTTGGAATATGTGAAGTACGTAACGGATGTATTTCATGCTCCAATGGACTTTGATAACGATATACCGATCTGTACGGTGTTGTATCAGGCGATGAAAGAAACTGGGTATTTATCCAAAACGGGGAATATGCGGCTTACCAAGCGCCTAGCGGAGGATATGCAAGCTTTTTACGGGGAGCAGGCAGCAAGTATTTATCAGATACAGCGAACGTTACTGGGAGAGCGCTTTGATTTTTCGGTTGTTTGTCAGATTTCCTATTTTCTTGGGTTGAGTGTTGAAGATTTAATCGCTCCTGATATAACCGAAGATAAAAAGAAAATGGAACAGAAATCCCATTATATGAAAGAGAAAATCCCGCTTGATTGGCAGAGATATGATGAGGAACTGGCGCCAAAAATGGAGAAGATGGCGTGGGCGATATATACCGGTGAAGCAAGCAAGATTGGACGGCCGGAGCGTGTTTCAGAGCGGCGTATATACCGGGAATTGGGATTGGCGGCACATAGCCTTGAGCACCTTCCGAAATGCAGGCTAATCCTTGAAAAGCATACGGAAAGTTATGAGGAAAATTGGGCAAGGCGGATTGTATGGGCGTATTGCAAACTGAAAACAGAACGAAAAGACAAGCCATTTTATTGGTCGGATATACGGGTATTATCGGGCGTGAAAAAACATAATGTTGAAAAAATTATTCCGCTTATACAAAAATATGCCGACAATAAAACGATACCAGGCATCGTACATTTGTTGGAATAATATTTTTTCTGTATGTTTTTATTTGAAAGTAATTTAGGTAGTTGCTATAAGCGGATTTTGTCCCTCTCAAATGAAAAAATTGAGAAGACAAAAGCGGAGGTTATCATGGCATCTACGCAGTATCTCATACTTTTGTCAGCATGTTATTTGCAAAAAGTGTTGACATAAAGATTGTCAGCCAACTGCTTGGGTAAAATAAAGGCGGATACCGAAGGGTGGTACCCGTCTTGAGTATAAGAGAAGTGCTATAGAATTATGAAATATCGGACAATGAATCCAGCCAGTTAATAAGGAGTTGGCGCATTCGTTTGCTGGGAATGTAAATAGTAATAGGATTGTGATCTCTTATGGCGGATCGGAACATCCATTGAATTAATTCGGATAAAGCAAGCTGGTCTTGCTCGACGCGAACACCTGCCTGATGAAAATAATTTGAGAGAATAGGGTTTAGAAAATAATTCATCATGTAGGCAAGCGTGATTCTGTCTCGATATTTATTTGTGGCACGAATATTACAGGAAAGGAATGATTTAATGTATCCGTCACCCTCTAATTTATCTCTATAATCTTTAAATGTTGTCCATAAGGTCAATTGAGATCTGGTTTTATATTTGTTACGGAAGTAATAGTTAAGATGTTTCTTAAGATGCTTCAGTTTCTGAGGATGTTCCTTATACCAGGTACTGGATAATGTGTAGTCCCTCTCTCCGTCAGCATTTAGTAGGTTACTATCTACTATATGGATTAAGGATTTGTAGTCGGGATAGTGGTATATTTGTTTTTCTGGAGTAAAGGCATAGGTGTTAAGTGAATTGCCGGAAATATACCAATAATCGTAATTAACTTCTTTGTAGTCGTAGTAGCATCTTTGTAACTGAGCATCAAACATATAAGTTAAGATAAAGATTTCAGTAAAAGCATGGAATACTTCAATAGGGAATATCCACAATAGGGCGGTATCGTCATAATGGTATAAGGCGCGCATAGAGCATAATCTTTTCTCTTCGTCAAACTTTCCTTCGTAGTCATCCTGATCGTCCTTCCAGCACACCAAATGGTTCTCATCTATTGTGGTAAGCGAAAGAAGGAGTTCCTGATCCTTCGTGCTTAATTTATGACGATGAACAACATCTGCTACCTCATCCATGATTAGAGTGTAATTGTGGTTCTTTATTAATTCTGCAATTTCAAGGTCGAAATGCGAAAAAAGTGCATGAGTTGCCGCAATATTACGACCTTGTTTGAGCAGTCTTTTAATGTCATGAATTTTTGCTCCGTATGATTGAGGTTGCACAAAATACATGCTTGGACAAGCGTCAATAATGCGATTAATCTCATCTAGATACGGCGTAATGTAAAGAAAGTTAGTGCCAATTGAGTTATTGATATAATTGATTGCGGCAGATGTTTTGCCCATGCCACACATTGCATCGATAATATGAATTTTTGTTTTCATTGACTTTTCTCCCTTGTTCAGTTATGCATTAGGAAAAACTGCACTTTTAAAAAAAATTACAGTAACATTTTCCTATTGATTTTCCTAGGTACTCCTTAGAGAAAGGGGTATTAAAACTGCACTTTTTATTTATTATATCGCTTTTGGCCAGTGTTGTAAAGTAAGAGAGAGGGGATTATTGTGCAATGAAGCAGTCTATGTTTTATAAGTTATATTTGCAATATTGTTCGTATTGGGGAACCCCTTTTTGTACCGGCATTGCAGTTCATCACTTCGCTATGGAACTGCAATGTGGCGCCCAAAAAGGTTTTCCCCATACCCCTCCCGAAAAAGACGCTTGATGGTTTATTTTTAGGTTGGTTTTTAATTATAGTACGTGGTATAGATATAAGAAAATGTTGTTGGTTTTGTAGTTTTAAGTACCCCCGGTCGTAAACGGTTTGATGGGTAATAGCACCAGGAATTTCCTGATTATATTGGTCATTAAGATATGATATAAATCGTATATGTTTGATGAGTGCTATTTGCTTCTAGGCAAATATAAACAGTGCTCCATAATTTTTTAAAAAGTTATCTTGATAATTTAAGATAACTCAATAATGCCGCCTGCCGATGTTATAGTTGGTGGGTGGCAATTTGTTTTTGTGTGAATATCGGAAAAAGAATAGAGCATACTATTGACACTATAACGGTTAACCGATATAATGTTATTAATGCGAGGTGAATAATTATGATAAGAGAGTTAATGGAGGACAAGAATATATCGCAATATCGACTGGCTAAGGAGAGCGGCATTGCCTATACGACAATCCATGATATCTGTAATGGGAAAGCTCAACCGGAAAAGTGTTCTGCTGAGACCATTTACCGCATAGCCAAGGTGCTTGGCATATCGATGGAGACATTGGTAGAGTCTTGCTTGGATAAGCGCAGTGATTTTGAAATTTTCAAGAGTAATACCTGCCATCGGTTAAAAGAGCTTGGAGATATCGATTTTTTGATTGATCTTTTGGAAGAGGATCATATCCGCAAATATTACGCAAAGAAGTGGTATCCCGAAAGTTTGTATCTGCTTGCTATGTTAGATTACGTGAGCCGTGAGAACGATATCCCCATTTGTACGCAATATGATGATATGCGTCAATTGAAGTTGAAGCACATGCTGTATCCGTCCAGTGTATTGATGTCGGCCAAGGTGTCTCGGAATGAAGAGGTAAAGGCAAGATCGATTCGAGAGGCTATCCCTGAGTTTATGCGGTTTAATATCGTAGAGAGTGAGGTTCGCAATGTCATCTGATAAATTTACAAAGGAAAACCTGGATGTCTATCTGAAGGAGTTGGCTAAGGAGTTCCGAAGAATCAACGGGAAGTCTATGTCGGCGGAGATTGTTTTGGTTGGTGGGGCGGCCATCCTAACCAATTACGGTTTTCGTGATATGACAACGGATATTGACGCGATTATTCATGCGACGTCCGCTATGAAAGAAGCAATCAATCATGTTGGAGATAAATTTGATTTGCCAAACGGTTGGCTGAATGCCGATTTTATGCGTACCGGCTCTTACTCTCCGAAACTGGACGAGTTTTCGGTGTATTATAAAACGTTTTATGGCGTTCTGTCGGTGCGTACTGTGACGGCGGAGTATCTGATTGCCATGAAACTTCGATCGGGAAGAAAATTCAAAAACGATCTGTCCGACATTATTGGGGTATTGGCAGAGCATGAAAAGAAGGGCACTCCGATCACTATGGATATGATCAATATGGCTGTTGTTAATCTTTACGGTGGGTGGGATTCCTTCCCGGAAGATTCTAAGTCTTTTATTGAGAATGCAATGAAAAATGGGGATTTTGCCAATGTGTATAAGTCGGTAAAAGAGGAGGAACTGGAGTCCAAGGATATTTTGCTGGATTTTGAAAAGGATTATCCCAAAGTCGCCGCAGCATCTAACGTGGATGACATATTGAGATCGCTTAAGAAAAAAAGAGAAAACAGCAAATAGCGATGGTGTGGATTGAGGCGCAGGAGCTGGAGGATATTCCGGATATTTAAGCAAATATGATGGTAAAAAGAGGGCCTTACTCCTGAAATTACGTGGAGTAAGGCCGGTTTTTATGAATATGAGGTTTAGTGGTACTTGGGTAGCCAGTAGCCGTGGGTTTCGATCAGGTCGTCGACCATCTTGACGATGGTGTCGATATCCAGCTCGCTGCCCGTATGGGGATCGAGCATGGCGGACTGATAAATGTATACACTACAAGCTAAAACAACCAGATCAGGATGTAATTTTTATGCAGGTATCTTCTGAGGAATGACGCAATTTTACATGCACCTGCTGGAGGGTGTGGATTTATTTGATTTGAGGGGAGAGTGTTATAGAAAATTCGAACCTTTCGCCGGGATTAATCCGGAATTGCTTCTTGGGTGGTTCCCCACCTACCGAGTTGGAGCCTACGCCGCTCATTCGGTAATCGCAATATACATAAGTTCTATCGGTGCGAATTAGGTCTTTGCTATGTCGCTCGCGACTGATCTGGTGTATGTCGTAATGGGATGCGGTAAAGGCAAAATTATTGCCATCAATGTGCAAAATCATATCTTCATTTTCCACGTCAACCCAATTCACTCTGCATCGGCTGCCGCATTCTTGAGGCTTTTCGTAGGTATCGGCCGGATCATCTGGCAAATACTCATGCCGACCAAGCAACGCATGGATGTTTTTGTCCTCATAACACTCTTTGGGGCCAAAACCAAAATATTGAATTTTTACAGCGTTACCCTTGAGTGGTAGGCATAGCCCGTAACGAGGCAGCCAAGTAAATAGGTCGGGGTTCACAATGCCTTTTTGATAAATAGTCAAAGACCCATTGGCATCTATGCGGTATTCCATATATCCGCGGGTTAAATTGCGTTTACCCTGTGGCGCAAAGATAAACTCACCACTTAAAATAATACCATCGTCAGTCGAACGAGCCACAAAGGAACGAACATAAATCTCACTGTATTCAGAATTTTCAAACCAAGGATGTTTGGCAAGATAATAGGATGATCTTGGTTTTCCGTCTCTAGTGCCGACGGGGCTGCATTCATTGTCAGTGCAGGGTCGATATCCATTCCACCAAATGGGGGTATCTAACATTTCCTTTCCAGCGACAAGCATTGATGTCAAAACACCAAGATCTTTACGGAAGGTATAGGTAATTTGACCCGCAATGATGACATAGCTGGTGGTTGTTTCTGTTAGATGAGGCTGTCCGATTTTTGGCAATTTTCTATGAGGACTTTCCAGAGCAAAGCTAAAGGCAGTAACCTCATGCTGTCCATGCATAACCCGTATCAGTAATACCCCATCAGCAGCCTGTGTTTGGCGAGATATGGGGGATACAACGTGTACCGATTCAGCGGGAGCAGCATTGACGTAAAATTCACCGTTTTCAGTAATTGTACCGTCCTCTTGTTTTTCCCAAATAAAGGATAAATGAGATAGGTCACGAAACGCATAGCGGTTTTGGATCTGATATCCGTTTGGTGTTTGTATGATACGAACGGGGGCAAATACGGCTTTTGCTTCACGCAATGCGGAATGGGGGCGACGATCCGGTGCAACAACGCCATCCACGCAAACATTATCCATATGATGGGTTTCGCCAAAATCACCGCCATAGCCGAAATAGGAGTTTCCATTCTCATCTGTAAGTCGCAATGCCTGATCTGCCCATTCCCAAATGAATCCGCCAGCGAATTGCGGATGTTCATCTATCATTTGATCATAATAGCGCAGATCGCCGCAGGAATTTCCCATGGCGTGGGAGTATTCATTCATGACAAAGCCGTGACGGTCATCAATAAAATCAAGGTAGTATGAGAGTAGTTCCTCAGACGGATAAGTGGTGCTGACAAACTCAATATGACTGAGCACCTCCCGTTGATCCTCCTCAGAGAGGGTTGGCCATACGTTTTTGAGCCAAACGTCCTGATAATGAAGTGGACGAGAGGAATCTGTTTGGCTAAACCAGAGCATTTCGTTACGAAGGTTACTGCCCCAACCGCACTCATTTCCCATTGACCAGATAACGATACAGGTGTGATTCCGGAAAGCCTTATACATTCTCTCCATGCGATCATGAATAGCGGCAGCATACAAGGGAGAGCCGGTGGTGAGGTCGAATCGACGATGATAAATGCACCCATGACTTTCGAAGTCGGCTTCGCTCATAATGTACAGCCCCAGTTCGTTGCACAATTCGTAGAATCGAGGATCATTAGGATAATGGGAGGTACGAATGGCGTTAATATTATGTGCTTTCATTAGTAGAAGTTCTTGCCGAAGCCAGTTGTAATCGGTAACGTATCCGGTATCAGGATTGAGATCATGACGGTTTACGCCATAAAGTTTGACCGGGGTATTATTGATTTGAAATATGCCACCCGTCATAGAAATCTCACGGAATCCGAAGCGATGTCGAATTACCTCACCCGCACAGGTAATGATCAAATCATAAAGGTGCGGTTGTTCGGCATTCCAAAGTGTGGGTTGATTGATGTGGCATGTTGCTCCCTGACCCACAATCATATCACCATCCAAAATTTTAACCTCAACGGGAGCATCGGCTTTCACGGTTACACAAACCGAGCCGTCATTCTTTGTCGCTAACTCAAAATCCTGCACGCCTTGCGGTGCTCGCTCTAACAAGTAGACATCACGAAAAATGCCGCTAAAGCGAATTTTATCCTGATCGTCCAAATAGGAGCCGGAACACCACTTAAGCAAAGCCACACACAGGCGGTTTCTGCCCTTGTGTAATTTGTCCGTTACATCAAAGGTGGAGTCTTGATGCGGTACTTCGCCATATCCGACAAACCTACCGTTAAGCCACACGTAGATGCAACTATCCTTACCCTCAAAATGCAGCTCGTATTTTTTATTTTCCTTTGGGTCAAAGTCAAACTCTTTAACATAAGCGGCCGTGGGGTTTTTCTCTGGCACATAAGGAGGATCAAAGACAAAAGGATAGGGTGCAGGGGTGTATTGCGCCTGATCCACTCCGTGGGTCTGCCACGTTTCCGGAACAGTTATGGTGTCAAATCCGGATATATCATAATCTTCCATATAAAAATCACACATATCATAGAGGGAGGATTCGTAATGGAATCTCCATGAACCATTCAATAAAAAAAGAAATTCTGATTCCTCTCGAGGTAGGCGAGATGCTGGTTCGGATGGGTAGGGAATAAAATAGGCACGACTTTCTAATTCATTTAAACGAAAGATGTACGGCTTTTGATGATATTGATTGGTAAGACAAAACTCCATACTTATTCTCCTTACTTGACAAAAGATTCTATTTGTAGAATAATGGATAATAAGAGAAATGTAAATGAAAAATTTCTATACGGATATAACGATCCTACACGGAGGGGAATATATGCTATATGCAGCACCACAAATCACAAACAAAACGGAAACGCTTCCCATTTACTTATTTACGGCAGGAATCCATCACGAACAGATACCACGCCTACGTCCGGAAGGATTTCCGTATCATCATCTGTTTTTTGTTATGCAGGGAGATATGGTATTGCGTTACCAAGGAGTAGAACATATTATTCCAGAGGGATATGTGGTGTTTCTTCCAAGAAATTTCCCCGTGGATTATTATGCTGCGAATGATCGACTTATTTCCGGTTGGCTTGCTTTTGGCGGGGAGGCTGCAGATTCTCTATATTCCTATTTTGGGGGAAAGGATGTGATGATGACCGAGTCAGCTACACTGATTTCTGGTTTAGAATCCTGTTTTCGTGCGGTACAACGAGGGCAGACTCATGAACAATTATCTACTTTGCTTTATCCGATTCTTATGTCCTTTTTTATGCAGTGCGTTGATATGAAATCGTCTCATTTTTTGCAGGCAAAAAACATAATTCGAGAGCGAGCCAGAGAGGATATTTCTGTTCGGGATGTAGCGGATGCCGTTGGGATTTCCTCGTCGTTACTTTATCGTATCTTTGCGCAAAATGGGTTATCGCCCCTATCCTATTTATTGGTGTGTCGTATTGATATGGCTCGCCAACAGTTATTGGATGATCCGAATCGATCGGTAGCCATGGTGGCGCAAGATTGCGGATTTCATGACAGTGCCTATTTTTGTAAGGTTTTTCGACGTCAGGTGGGGATGACACCTAACGGCTATCGCCAAAGGTTTCTGTAAAGACCCCAATAATTCGTAAAACATTATGAAAAAGTGGGTGGAAATGTAGAAAATAGGACAGCATAGATGTGGAATTGTCCTGTGTGGTTCTTGAAAAAAAGTACGCTACGATATATAATTTGGCACAGTATTTAGGAAGAGGGAACCACGATGAAAATAAGAAAACCAAATTTTTTCGAAATTTACGGGCAAAAAAATGGCGAGGAAGTTGTCTTAATAGAGGAAGCGCAGACTCATGATGTATCGGTAGATATTGTTATGAATCAGGAAGAGATTTGCGTGTCGGCAAAAGCAGAGAAAACACCGCTATACTATCTTCATTTTCGCTGGAATTTTACCGAAGCGGAAAAGCGTCGGGATACTGTAAAGGTTCTTGGTGATGAATGGGAGCGGGGCTACGGAACCATGGAGTGGCATGGCATTTCTCCTGCACGCAGTATGCCGTGGGTGTGTATGGTATCCAATGGTTCGGATGCTTGTGCCGATGTGTCCGGACGACATACCGAGTGTTTTGGTGTGAAAACATCTCCGGGTGGGCTGTGTTTTTGGCGCTATGATCCGAGGGGGATTTCACTTTGGGTTGATGTGCGTTGTGGTGGCAGCGGAGTGATCTTGGGTGGACGCACGCTGGAGGTCTGCCGTATCTTGTTTGCGGATTATTATGATATGTTGGCGTTTGATGCTTGTTGCGCATACTATAGCCGACTTTGTGATCATCTTCTCATGCCTGACTATAAAGTGTATGGTGCCAATAACTACTATTTTACCTATGGTGTTTCCAGTCAGATGGAAGTATTGGATAGTGCACGGGAATTGAGAGATCGGTGTCAAGGAATAGAGAATCGCCCCTATTATGTTATTGACGATGGATGGCAAAAAATCAATTTAAGCGCACCGTGGGAGAGTAATGAGCGATTTCCGGACATGAAAGAATTGGCCGGGAAAATTCGTGAAATGGACATAAAGCCCGGTATTTGGGTGCGTCCGTTATATGACGTTGAGTTTTCTATCTTCCCGGAGGGATCACCGATGCGTATGCCAATTCATAAAGGTAAGATGCTGGATCCCTCGCATCCGCAGGTGCTGGATTTTGTGGGGAAAACCATTCGTACATTTGTGCATGAGTGGGATTATGAATTAATTAAATATGACTTCACCTGCATTGATATGCTGGGATATTGGGGGTTCCAACGTAAGGATTCGATAGCGGCTAACGGTTGGCATTTTTATGATACCTCAAAGACCACAGCCGAAATATTTACGCAGTTATATAGCACGATCTATCAGCAGACCAAGGGTAAGGCTCTTTTATTGGGCTGCAATGTGCCTACACACCTGGCGGCTGGATATGTCCATATTAATCGCATTGGTGACGATACCAGCGGCAAGGATTGGGAGCGCAACCGTAATTATGGCATCAATTCGGTGGCTTTCCGCATGATGCATCATGGCGCATTGTATGCCGCCGATGCAGATGTGGTGGCAATTACCGAGCATGTTGACTGGAATCTAAATCGTCAATGGTTGGAATTGCTGACCTATAGTGGAACACCGTTGTTCGTATCTCCCAAACCAGCATTGCTAAACGATGAACAAGAAATGATACTGCGGGAATCTTATCGGATCAACGTCACGAAGGATCACTCTATGCGACCAGTGGATTGGATGGAAAATGTGTGCCCGTCCCGGTGGATGATTGATGGAGAATTAAAAGAATTTCAATGGTATCCGGAGCAGGGGACAATGTTGACCTTCTGATTAGCAGGCGATGAAAAGAAGTAGTGTTACTTCATGCAAGAAAAAAAGTACGGATGAATCCTTTTCATCCGTACTGTTTTTATTTGTTGTTTGCTTGTGCTTGGCGGCTTTTTTTTCGATAAGCCAGGGGGGACATACCGTATTTCTTTTTAAACATAGCACAGAAATAGGATAGAGAACTGATACCAATAAAATCGGTTTCTGCAATTTCCGTAATTGAGAGTTCCGTATTGCGGAGCAAGTGAGCGGCACGGATCATGCGTCGGTCTACCAGCAATTCGGAAAGGGAACATCCATATTCCTTCTTAATGATTCGTGAGACTTGTTTGGGGCTTAAGAATATGGTGTTGGCAATATCGGTAAGCGTTATTTTTCCCCCTGGATTGGAGCGAATAAAGGAATCAATAGCAGCTATATGCTGTTGCGAGGGCTCTTCGGAACGGGGAGGGGGTGATTCCTGCTGTAGACAGGAAAAAATCTCCGAAAAGATTAGGGATGATAGCAAGTTAGCATCCGATTCCGATTCACTTGTGTTCTGTACGGTCTTTTCACAGAACTGCCGAATATAAAAAGCAATGGTTTCGGTCATAGGTAGAGTGGTAATGCCGGCTTGTAATTGATCGTGCATTTTTTTGCTTGTTTCTATCTTGTCGTTAAAGGAAAACAGCAGGCAGTAATTTTCACCGCAAATTGGCACTGTATAATGGCGGAGATGGGGCGGTATGATTACTATGCTTTGCTGATATGGTTGGGCAAGATAATCGGTAAATATCTTGATCTCGCCAGAGACAGTAAAAAAAATCTCATAGGAATGATGAGAATGAATGCTTTGCATTAGATATGGATCGTTCTCGTTTAATCCGCTGCCATGAATCTGCGGAGAATTGCCCGTGCGAAAAATGCGCAGACGGTGATTTCGCGCCTGAATATACAAGGTTGACTTTGGTTTTGAATAAACTAATTCTTTCATGCTTTAAGTGTAGCATAACATCCTGAAAATGTCAATAATAAGACAAAATGTAGTAAATGGGACATATTGACAGATGACTGGTCCTCTGGGCTTCTTGAAATGAGATTGTGACAATCATATAATGAAGATGGTAGATGGTGATTAGGCGCAATGTACATTGCAATAAATTACCAATGAGCCAACGCGTAAAAATATATTATAATAATTTATGGAGGGATTACTATGAAACTTTCAAAAAAAGTATTGGCTTTCCTATTGGCATTGTGTATGTTATGTGGCATACCTCTCTCGGTGAGTGCAGCCACGAACATAAAGATTTTTAGTGCGTCACGTATTTCCGATACGGAAGTTCTCTGCGTGCTGCAAACAGACAATGGATATTATCAGCAGGTAGATGAGACATCCTTGTCTGCACTGCCGTATCTGTGTATTCGGGATGAAAACGGAACGGTGGTTGACAAGGATGAGTATCCGATGGAAGAAACCGGTAGCGGATCCTATACGTGGAAAGCTACAAATATGATTAATCAGAATGTAAACGGTAACTATGTCAGAATTACGTTCGAATCCGTAAAGACCGCTGAACAAACGTTGGCTTCGCTTAATGCTAAATATGGAACTACGTTTAAATTAAGTCTTCTCTTTGAAGATGAAATCTCCAGTACCAAAAACAGTGTAACGTGCACAGCTTCAAACATTGTTGGGGATCTGAAAAATCCGGTAACTATTGTATCGGCAACAGAAACGGCAGATGACACCTTAAGTGTTGTTTTCTCGGAAAATATCAATGGCGGCAAGCTATCCAGTATTTTAAATAATCAGGAACTTTGGCTTCGCATAACGGTTAATGATCGTTATTTTGCATGGAATACTCCCTATCCGATGGATGGGGTAACGGCTCAGGGGCAGATTCAATGGAAGGCTATTTCCACCAGTGTTGACGGCGTGAACAGCCCTGCAAAGACTATGGATGTCAGATTTGCTGACGGAACTATTCGTCAGGCACAGCAATATCTTAGCGATTATGCTGCACAGTATCCCGACGTAGATTTTCGTTTGAGTTTACACCTTGTGGATAAGGTATCGGGAAAGAATGGGCTGATCAATGGTTTGACATCCAATGCAACCGGTATTCCTATGCCTGCTAAGGATATTGGTGGCGATGTAGTGTCGGTGCAGATTACCAGCGGCTTGACATTCGAAAGTGCAAAAGTTGTTGAAATTACCGAAAATGACGTGACTACTGAGTTGGTATTTTCTTCGCCTATTTGGCTGAATCAGGATCACGTTCACATGAGCAAGAAGGCGCTGAGTGGTGGCTGTGGTTCTACGATAGACAGTGATCACTGGATGGAATGGAAATCCGATTCGTTGGTTCCTGCAGAGGGAATTTTGACAAACGGTGGGAAAACCTATGCTTCGGTCTGGCGTGTTACATTTAAGAAGTGTTGTGATGTACATAAGCCGTTGTGGGGTACTGAGGGTGCCTATACGGTAGCGGAAGGTGTGATTGCCATCTCGGATCAGGGTGCGGCAACGAACTCCTCTACTGCCTATGTCGAAAGCTCTTGCGCAGAAGGCTTTGCTGGACTCATGTTGAAGGTAACGAACAAACTGAATAATCAATATGAAGTAGCCGCGGCAACCATGATGGCAGCCCCTCTTGATGCGGGTGATCCTATTACGACAATTGAGGATGGGCAGGCATATAGTTTCATGAACTGCGATACCGGTCGCAAGATTACGGTAAATGGTGTGGATGCGTTTGTTTTGTCGGCTAGCGGTGACGGTAATGCCTACACGGTAGATACAGCTATTGCCGATGCCAATACCATAACTATTAAAGCCTGTGCTAATGAACGGTATCAGATTATTGTTAACGAAAATTATGTCTTAACGGATAATGATGCGAATATGAACAATGAAGCAAATCTGATTCGTGCATTTACCGATCAGGCGTCCATTGAGAGTTGTTGGTATATGACCAAGGCGGGTGATGTTGAACCCTTGAAGGTTATGCCGTTAGGTGATTCTCTCACTCATGGAGTGACGAGCACGGTGACTGACGATGTTGAGGTGGGTTACCGTGAGAAATTGTCCGAGAAATTGACCGAGTATTTTGGTCGAGTTGTCTTTGTTGGTGAAAAGGTAACTGCCAAGACGACAGCGGACGAGACTCGTCTGTTACGTCATGCCGGCTATCCCGGTTATACGATTAAATACGTTTGGCCGGAAAACGATGCGTTGGAAAATGGGAATAATGCAACACTCCATCAGGGAGTAGCTGATTTCATCGAGGGGCAGATTGACAAATACACTCCCGATATTGTTTGTATGATGTTGGGCACCAATGATTTGTCCCAGATACAAAAGAGTGAGGCAAAGTCCGACGAAGAGCAGATGGCTGATCTGATAGCCAATTACACGTCTCTTGTAATGGATATTGAGGCAAAGCTCGATGACAATGGCTTACTGATTTGTTCTGCCATTACACCGAATAAGTATGCTTTTGACAAAACCTATACGCAGCCTTTTGCTGAGCAGGTAATTGAATTGGTAGATGAATGGCGCGCCGAGGGCAAGAAAATCGCCAGTGCGGATCAGTATTCTGCTGTTCTTGCTGTTCTTGATGTAGAAAATCCCTGGGATGATGGTGTGCATCTGAATAATGCCGGATATGCGGCGATGGCTGATGAATACTATCGTGTTATTGTCAATAACTATAAGGCAAACTCCAACAAGTTCAACGGTTTGCAGGATGCATTGAACACCGCAGTGAGTGGAACGGTTGTAAGCTTGACGGGTAGTATGACTGTTGCCGATGAAGGATTGTTAATTCCGGATGGTGTTACCTTGGATTTAAAGGGGTATGAGCTGGCGGTAAGTACTTTAGTGGCAAATATTGGCGAGAGCAACCTCATTGACTCGACCGATGGTGAGGGTTTGATTGTGATCGCCAGAGATCAGTTGGCGTTGGGTGAGAAAAACCAGCAGCTTCCTCTTTACGATATCAACAATGGCGGTTATCGGCTGTTTAATTGTGAGATTACTCATCAGATGAAAGAGTTGGAAAGCGAAGGGAAGAAGGAGCTTAAGTTTGGCTCCATGCTGTCTTTGAACGAGAGAGCTCTTGAATTGCTGAAGGATCCGACTGCGGCCGGCGTGACTATGCGCATGGATATTCCTATGGTGGTAAATGGTGAAACCAAGACATTGGTATATGATTTTAAGCCCGCAACCATAGCGAAGTATGCCGAGATGATGCTGGATAATCCCGAAGGCAAGACATGGGCTATCGTGTTGACAGTTTATGGGATTGAAAAGTTGGAATCGGATATTACGTTAAGCGCTTCTCCTATCTTGAGAACGAGCACTACTACTGTGAAAACGGGATCTCCGTGCAGCTATGAATTTAAGTCTTCAGAGGGAGAATAATTATGAAAAGAAAATATGAATTTCCTGTGGTGAAAGTTCAATTCTTTGAGTTTCCGGATCCAATAACTTCAGATTCAGAAGAAGCCTTATCCAGTTTGCTAGGTTGTGGTGAAGACGCAGAAGAGTGGTAAATACCCAATTAGTTGAAATTTCTTATTAGCAGCACAAGAATATAACGACCGATCTCAGGCAAGGCTACGATATTCAGATAGCGAAATTGAGATTTATCAGTTCTATCGAACATGCTAAATGTTGAATATCGTAGTCAAGCTTAGGGGGCGGTCGTTGCTTGCCATATGGGAATGGAGGATTTTAATGAAGACCGCAAGGAAAATGACAGCGCTTGTCTTAGCGTTATGTGTTTTATGTGGATTGCCTTTTTCTATTCAGGCGGCCGGTACGGGCATTACTTTTGAATCAGCTGGAGTGGTACAACTAACGGAGACCACAGTAACTGTGGAGTTGAAATTTTCGAATAAGATCTGGCTGAATAGCACCTGGATGTATATGGGTAACACGCATTTGAACGGTGGTTGTGCACACGTCAGCGGAACTTATTGGCAGATTACCAAACCTACGTTGATACCGGGTGCGGATCAGGTCAAGAGCAATAACAAGTACTACGCTTCGAGCTGGACGGCAATCTTTACCAAATGTACTTGTCATACTGATGTTTGGGGTGCAGATGGATTGACGGTGCCTACGGAGTGTGAGATTTGGATCTCTCAGAATGGAGCGGAAAATCATGCAAAGGGCGACTGTCCCGGCACGGTTTCTACTCAGGCGGCATTAGGCTTAAATAATGAGAAACTGCATTCTGATCAACACTTTAATACATGGGATTTCAGCTATGAGTCAGTAATGGATATTCGCAGCGATATTATTACTTTTGATGATGCTGACGTAGTTCGGATTACCGATACCACAGTAACGATAAGGTTGAAATTTTCGGATAAAATATGGATCAATGATAAAAAGTTGTTTGCCGGTTCTCCGCACAGAAATGGTGGTTGTAAACATGCCAGCGGTACTCATTGGCAAATGGGGAATCCTGTTTTGACTGCTGGATCCGATCAGGAAACCACGAGCGGAAAGACTTACTCCTCGGTTTGGATGGCAACGTTTACCAAATGCGATCATGATACGACGGTTCATCAGGCACCTTGGGGTGCTGATGGACAGACGGTTCTACCGGAAGCTGAGATTTGGATTCAGGATGCCGGAGCGGGACGATGTGATGGTTTTATTGAAAACACCTCTGCGGCAGGATTAAACAGCAAGCGGTTACTTGGTTATGATCCTCAAACAGGATATGCCGATTATAGCTATTTGTATCTGTCGGATAATCGAGATGATTATGTTGCGCTGGATCGGGCTACCCTTGTTGAAAATGGTCTCACACAGGTGAAGGTTGAACTGGAGTTTTCCAATTTGGTATGGCTGGACCATAATTCGGTATTTTTAGGCAGTGCTTCTGACAGTGTGGCTTGCAATAATGATCCGAAAAACTGGTTGTACTCGGCGGTTTCTTTGGAGGTCACCGGAGAAACACAGACGGTAGGGGATCGTGTGTATGCTACTACCTATGAGGTAGTCTTCAATAAATGTAATGATATGCATAATGGTGCCCCGCTATGGGGTGAGGATGGTCGTGATGTACCGGATTCAATCGGAATTATTATAAAAAATGATGCGATTGATACGTCAAACGATGATAAAATTGCGTCTGGTATAGCGGTTTCTATTACAAATGCTACGCTGGATGCCACTCATTACTTGAATGGATGTTCTGTTTTTTATAGAAGCGTGAATGTAATACCTTTTGAGATGACTTCCGCGCGGGTGACCGGAATTACAGCTACCCAAGTTAGTGTACAGATGGATTTTAGCGATTACATCTGGCTTAACGAGAAGGCGGTGTTTTTAACCGGTATCCCGTTTACTGCGCCTTGTCCGATTGAAGGCGCACCGCAGCACTGGCAGTATTCTGTTGTGGACTTGCTGCCGGTGGGGGATACGGTTTTAGATAACGGTCGGGAATATGCCAAGACATATATTGCCGTCTTCGATAAATGCTCTGATCTGCATGGCGATAAATTGTTGTGGGGCGATGATGGCAAGACATTACCGAATCCGGCAGGAATAAACATTAAATTCCCAACATTGGATTTCACACAGGATGGTAAGATCGCAGCAGAAATTGCAACCGGCATTTATGGAGATCGCTTAGCGGCGACCGATTATGTAGGCGGCGCCAGCAAGTATGAAGTTCTTTTCCGTGATATTGAGATGACGACGATGGATTCGGCTGGGATACAGGATGTATCCATTGATACCAAGAATACGCTGACGGTTACTCTGAATAACGTGCAGTCAAAAGTTTCCGGTGTGGTGGCTGATATCTATTTGAAGGCTGCCAACGGTAACATACAAGACAGTGCCTCTGTTATATTGACTGATAGCGGGGATGGGATTACTTGGACCGGCAAACTGATGGAGCATGGATTCTATCGCAATTTCATACAGCTTTGGCAGATGGCTCAACAGAATGGCTGGACGATTCATTTGTCGTTATTTGGTAGTAGTGAGGAAATTAACTCTGCTGATTTTGGATTTGATGCCGATGCCTTTTTGGATATTGATAAGGTTGATGTGTTGGATCAGACTCGCCTTGTAGTCACATTCTCTGAGGCTGTGGAAATTACAAAGGTAACGGCGTCTATTCGGTTGGTAAACGATGCCTATGTTACCAAGAAAAATGCAGAGAATCGTGAGTTTTTCTGGCCAGGCGAAATCAGCTATTACAATGATGACATGACGCAACTTCTCTTTGTTATGAAAGATCCCTATCTGCAGGCGAACGCAAAAAATGCCGTGATTATGGATGGATTGTCGGAATTGTTTGAGGCCGGCTATGAGACGGATGGTTGGCGTTTAATGCTGGCATTTACAGATCCGATAGATGAGAAGGTTCGCATTGAGGATGGTGTCGTTGATGGCATTGTCAGTGTCTTTGGTAAGTATCTAACAGTAAATCCTATGGTCGGTTCCTTGGATGCTGTTTATCTGGACATCGATAAAGTGGCGATTCCCAAGGGGAAATTGACAATGAAGGAGATTACGATTGTTTCAGATCTGGAAGCAATTATTACCTTTTCTGCTCCGGTTGATATTCAGAATATTACATATTTCTTTATTCGGATGATCGACTCAAACAATAAGATGTTGTGGCGTACTGAATCCGGTGAGTATGTCGTTACCAACAAGGATGCAGATGGGAATCCCGCCACGCCGATGCAATGGAATTGCAAGTGGGAGTGGTATGGTAAGGATCATTCGCAAGTCAAATTGACAGTGGGTAGTGGATTAGACGGATTGGCGAACTTTTCTGACTTCCTAAGTACCGATTGGGATGCTATGGTTGAGGGCGCTCGTCCCATGATAGGCATTGAGGAGTCTGGTTCGCTTCGAGTTCCTAATAACGGTCGAGTGGACAATGTTACCTTATTGTCTGATTCGAAAATTACATTGACTGGCACCAAATTTGATGCTGCGACCGACGAGGCTTATCTGGAAGGAAAGGTTGTGTTTACACCGGCTAAGGTTACCGCATCGGCAACAATTATCAATGAAATGCAAATTCGGGTTACGTTTTCTCATCCCATGCAGCATAGTGACGTAACTTCTTATGCCTATATGTCGTTAATCATTTTGGATGATGATGGTCTCTCAATCTTGTATGGAGATGATTACAACCAGTTGCGTCCACGATTTGGCGGAACATGGGAATGGGAAAATAATTCTCATACTTCAATCATATGGACAATGAATGGTAAAGGTAATTTCGGTGCTTGCAATATCTACGATGTTGTGAATTATGAAGGTGCACTCTCTATCTTTAAGGGGAAGAGAATTGCCCTGAGTATTCAGGAGAGCGGTTCTGGTGATTTTCGCATACAAACCCGAAATGGTCGTACCGATAACTTCGTTACACTTGACGGACAGAATCACTTGCAGTCTACCATTTTTGATCTTTCTCATGATATGGTATACGCTTCGATTAATGCTTCGTCTTTGCAGGGGCAGCCGCAGTTGGAGTTATTGTCGGTAACCGCTGTAGATGATCAGACGATTGAACTGAAATTCTCGGAAGCCGTAAGGCTGGAGACCGGCGATAAGGCCCCAACGCTGGTAGTTCGATATGTTAATGCTACCGGAAAGGGCATGGTGCTTGCTGATGGTAAGACGGCAAACTTTAAGGGAAATATCTCCGTTAAAGAGAACGATCCCTCTGTTCTTGTTTGGAAGCTGAATTCGAAAAACGCTGACAATTTATCCGATATCTTTAATTTTAACGGCAATTTGAAATGGAATAACGATGGCCGTGTTGTCATGGTAATTGAGAACACGGCAGAGGGATTGCCGACCTACACGATGCGTATGTGGGGTATCAGTAGTCTGGACGGCAAGAGAATGTTGGCAATTGACTACATGCAGGATCCTCAACTGTTGATGGATGTTGATATTGCCTATGATTTGCCTCCGGCGGAGTCCGCCGCAAATCAGGGAGAGGAGCCCATAATCGAGTATTATAGTAATTATCTGGCGTATGTTTTGATTGCGGCAGCGATCTTTCTGGTTGGTATGGTAATCCTTGTTGTTACGATCGCCAAATGCAAGAAGGGGGAAAAGTAATGAAAATCAAAAAATCGGTTATTGCCTTGTTCTTGATTGTGGGGTTACTTGCCGGACTTTCGGTTGGTGCGACCGAGCGGAAACTGACTATGGATCGTGCTGTGCAGATCAATGATACTCAGATCATTTTGGAGTTCTCTGAACCTATTGCGATCAATAAATTTCAAACCAACAATGGTCCGGTCATAAAGATTCGTTTGGTAAATGCGCAGGGTGGTACCACAGCCATTACAAATAATGAAAGCAAATACTATGGCAAGGTTATGCAGTGGGGTGGCTCGATCGAATACGTGGACAGTAAGCATGATCGATTATTGTTTACCTTCAGTGATAATGCGATTGGTGTTGATTCTATTGCTGGAATTCGCAACTATGAAGGGGACCTAGCGGCGCATAGTGATTATCGTATTGCTATGGTGTTGGAGGAGCTTCCCTATGATACGACAAAGAAATATATTGATAATGCTATTTGTAACGTAACCACACAGGATGGAGAGGTTTATCTGATGCCAACCTATCCTGCGGGATATGAAAGATGCTGTGTTCCGCTGGAGATGGATTATGGATACAAAGTTGATCTTTCGGCGACCGAATCCACGATCGAGCCGCTGACAGTCAACAAATTGGATTATTCATTGATTTTTGCCGGAGAGCAGGAGATGACTGAGGAGTCCCCAGTTAATCGTGTTTTGCATAATGATCCGCTGATCATTGCGGCGTTGTTAGGCGGTAGTGGATTATTACTTGTGGTTATGATTGCAATATCGGTGGTTTTGATCAGGAAAAAAGGGCGGTGTGAGTAATGAAAAAAATTACAGCTATTCTTTTATGTTTGATTCTTCTCCTTGGTGTGCTTGCCGGTTGCGATTTTACTACAACGCAGGATAAGAATGCCTTAACTCGAGCGCAAGAGTGGATTGAATTGCAGATTAAGGAAAATACTCTATTCTCCTTCGATTATGACGGGGAAAACTACTCTGAACATATTAGACAATGGAAAAAATCGGTTGATAAGAGTGAAAATTCTTGGACTGTCACCTATAAAAACGATGGCATGACAGCATGGAGTGTGATCACGCTCGATGAAGAACTGGCTGCCTTGGAGTGGACGAATTATTTTAAGAACGAGGGCAGTGCAAACTCTCCGGCCATAAGCAATATTATGGCAATTAACAGTTCCGTTTTTATTGATTCTCCCATCTTCACCAGTGCATATGGATCAACCGCCTCCAGTACGGACTTTGAGTCGTTCTCTGTGGATTTGACAAAGGAAGACTCCTATTCTATGGCTACCCACGGAGGCCGTTCTTCAGAACAGGCGTTTCCTTATTTTGATATTAGCAACGGCACGATTGGTGTCGTTGGTGCCATTGGCTGGTCGGGAAACTGGAAAGCGGACTTTGCCTATGAGGATGGCAAGGTGACCATGGTTGCCGGTATGCAGAAAACGAATATCTCATTATATGCAGGCGAAGAGATGCGCACGCCTATGATAGTTTTGCAGTTTTTTGATGGTACACAGGCGCAAGGGCATAACGCTTGGCGCCGATTGGTTCTCAAATCCTATACACCGATTGATGATGACGGAGAGCCGTTGGATGAAGCACCGCTTTTTGCAGCAGCTAATACCTATTACAGTGAGGATGATCTGATTCTCCAGTTAAACAATATTGAAAGCAGTGGTCGTCACTATGATGGATTGTGGTTGGATGCCAGCTGGTATGGTGTGCTTTCTGGAAACAACACCATCGATGACAATGTTTGGTCGGATACGGTGGGTAACTGGTATTTCAGTCCGGAAATTTTCCAGAACGGCAATATGCTTAAGGTGAGCGCGTGGCTGGAAGAGCACGGGAAGGATCTGTGCGTATGGTTTGAGCCAGAGCGTGTGATGTCCGATACGATGGTTGCAAACGAGCATCCGGAATGGTTGTTAAGTGATGAGTCGGATACGTCGTTTTATCTGTTTGATTTTTCTAATGATGAAGCTTGTGATTATATGATTAATCTGATTGGCAGCATCATCAAGGAAAATCATATCACTTGGTACCGACAGGACTTTAATCGCCGTCCGGCTAATAAGTGGAGTGCAGCGGACAGTAATGATCGTGTGGGGATGACCGAAATTAAATATATTACCAATATCTATCGGTTTTGGGATAGTTTAGTTGAAATGAATCCCGGTTTAATGATTGACAATTGCGCATCCGGCGGTCATCGTTTGGATATTGAAATGATGAGTCGATCCATCCCTCTTTGGCGTACCGATCATAGTACCACCAAAGGGTCTTCGGCTGACTCGATTCGTTCGATTAACTATAACTTGACATGGTGGCTCCCGATTCACGGTGGTGGCTATCCTTGGTATAATAACGGTACGGTAGCCTATAATCTACGGTGCCAGCTGAGTGCCGGTGGCTCTATGAATATCAAATTCTCAAATGAAGCCAACTCCTTTGTTGCGGAAAACCGTAATTGTGGACCAATGATGCTGGGCGATTATTATATGCTGTCTTATGGTACCGGTGCCAATATGAAAAAGGTGAATGCAGCCTACCAGTTTAATCTGCCTGAGGAAAGCAGAGGGTATGTAATGACCTTTCGGCCTTTGGAGAGTAACGCAGAAAGCAGCACGTATGTATTGCAGGGATTAATTCCGGAGGCTACTTACGAATTGAAAGTATCGGAAAGTGGGGATACCATGACCATGACCGGAGAGCAGTTGATGACCGGAGGTCTTGGTGTTCGCTATCCTGCGATTGGTTATTCTGTCTTGATTTATTACAGTCAAGTAAAATAATCTTATAGCAGTATGGATGAGTATAATTTCTTGTACTCATCTTTCCTGCATTTAGAAAATTGTGAATGTTACAAGTAGAAAATGAGGGATAGTTATGATCGGCATTACACAATGGAATCAAACTCCCTATGTGCCCTATACTGAACCAGCTATCAAGAGGGAGTTATTTATCACGCAAATTTTACCGCAGGCAGATGGATTCACTGTTAATTTTCAGGATGTTGATGAAGAACCGCATCGGTTACGTTATCGAAGACGTGGATGTGAAGAGTGGTTGGAAAGTGAATCTTTTTGCGTGGAGGGATTGTGCGAAGATACGGATTACGAGGTGGCTGTTGTACGCAAAAACGGCGAGAGCACGTCAATACGCTTGGTTCATACCTTTCAGCCGAAAGGGGCTATCGTAAACTACCTGCATCCGGAGGATACAACCTACTGTTTTTCGGGGAGGTTTCTGTGCTCTCCCTCTCTATGCCTGTTGCCTTCCGGAAAACTTCTGGCAGGTATGGATTTATTTGGGCACAAAACCTCTCAAAACCTGACATTGCTTTTCACTTCGGAGGATAAGGGGCAAACATGGCAGTATTTAACTGACTTGCAGCCTTGTTTTTGGGGGAAACCGTTTGTGCACAGAGGGCGACTGTATATGCTTGGCATGAGCTGTGAATATGGGGATTTGCTTATCGGTGTTTCGGATGATGAGGGGGCAACATGGTCACCTCCGGTTCGGCTCTTTTCTGGCACAAATGCCCAGGAGCGTGGGTGGCATAAAGCACCTATGCCTATCATTGAACATGAGAATATGCTTTATACGGCCATTGATTATGGGTCTTGGCGATATGGTGGCCATGCAAGTTGTATCGCATCCTGCGCATCGGATACTGATTTGCTGGATCCAAAAAATTGGCATATGACAACCCCGTTATCTTTTGATGCGCAATGGTCAGGATTGCCAGAAGGGAAGATGGACGGATTGCTGGAAGGAAATGCAGTGGTGGCTGATGATGGAAGTATACAAAATATTTTACGGCTTCAGCAACAGCAGGCCAATCCATCATATGGTACGGCAGTGGCATTACGCATGATCAATCGAGATGATCCTCTGGAATTTGAGAGTGCTTTTTGTTTTCCATTGGGTGCTTCATCAAAATTTGTTATTCAAAAAATGAAAAATACATATGTGGCTATTGGTAATGAACCGCATATGCTGGAAGCTCCGGGGGCACGTAATTTGCTCTCAGTTGCTGTATCGAACAATCTAAGAGACTGGGAAATTGTGGAGAGAGTGGTAGACGGACGAGATTACGATTATCGGAAGGTAGCCTTCCAGTATCCGGATATGGCTCTGGTAGGGGCAGATTTGATTATTCTGTCGCGCACATCCTGGGGTGGGGCATCCACCTTTCATGACAGCAATATGATCACCTGTCATTGTATTGAAAATTTCGAAAAACATATTACGTAAGAACAAAAGGAGATATAATATGGGAACGGCAGTGCCGGTAAACCTGAAACGCATCCATAATCTATGTAAAGAGTTGAGTAACCGTTCTCGCGATGCGATTGCCAAGGTGGAAAATATAGAATATGTGTCATGTGGATATAAAACAGATAACAATCCACCGGAAAGCGGTTGGGTGCCGATCTCGTATCTTACTAAATCCGATGAGCATTTTTGGCTGCATGCAGCCCTTTTGATCCCGACAGGTCAACAGGGGAAACGTTATCTTTTAGCGGTGGATACCACGATGAATGGATGGGCAGCCACAAATCCACAAGGATTGATTTATCTTGACGGATATATGGCTTGTGGTTTGGATACCAATCATACAGAGGTGACTGTTGAAGCGGGTAAGGAGTACAACCTTCATATTTATTTCTATACTGGCGACATCAAGCACCCTATACTTCCCGCCATTCAAATTGTAGAGGAGGATATCGCTACACGAGATCTTTTCTATGATTTTAAGGTACCCTTGGATGCACTGATGGCTCTCAATGAAAACACATCAGAATATCAGAATATTCTGTCTTTGCTTGAGCAAGCGGCGAATATTCTGGACCTTCGCACAACAGGAGAGGCATTTTATGCTTCTGTTTTGGCTTGCCGGGAATTTTTGGATCGAGAATTCTACAATGGGCTATGTTCGGTTGAGGGGAAGCCTGTCGTACATGGGATCGGTCATACCCATATTGACGTTGAGTGGCTATGGCACCGCAAACAAACCAGAGAAAAGGTTCAACGTTCTTTTTCTACGGCTATAGCCTTGATGAAGGAATATCCAGAGTATAAGTTCACCATGACACAGCCGGAACTTTATCGGTATCTCAAGGAAGAAGCACCTGAAAAATACGAGGAAATCAAAGATCGCATAGCGGAAGGGCAATGGGAACCGGAAGGCGCTATGTGGGTGGAATGTGATTGTAATCTTACCTCTGGCGAGAGTCTGGTTCGTCAAATTCTTCAGGGGAAGAAATTCTTTAAAGAGGAATTCGGTGTTGATTGTAGGATTCTATTTCTTCCCGACGTTTTTGGGTATAGTGCGGCTCTTCCTCAGATATTGAAGAAGAGTGGAATAGATTATTTCATTACCTCCAAAATCAGTTGGTCGGATACGAATCAGATGCCGGTTGACTCTTTTGTTTGGGAGGGCATAGATGGTACTAAGATCTATTCTACGTTTATTACAACATGGAAGAGTCTCCCTGATCATGCCACGCAAAATCGTACGGATTATGTTGGTCACATGACGCCGTCTGAGATTTTGGGTACGTGGGATCGCTACCAACAAAAACCGTTTAACGATCAGGTTCTAACCACCTATGGTTACGGAGATGGAGGCGGTGGTCCGACAAGGGAGATGCTGGAATATCAGCGACGTATGGCCAAAGGCATTCCCGGTATCCCTGTGGTAAAACCGGATTTTCTTCTGCCCACTTTGCAGGCTGCCGAGGCCAAATTCATGGAAAATTGCAAAAAATTGCGACGCACGCCATCCTGGGTAGGTGAATTGTATCTGGAGATTCATCGAGGCACCTATACCTCGATTGCCAAGATCAAAAAGAATAATCGTCTGGCTGAACAAATGCTTCAAAAAGCGGAGGCATTTTCATTCATAGACCATTACTTCGGTGGTTCGTATGATTCAGATGGGTTATATAGTGCTTGGCGCAAGACGCTTCATAATCAATTTCATGACATTCTCCCTGGGTCTTCGATTCACGATGTCTATGAGGGAACGGATAAAGACTATAATGCCCTGTTTTGTTACGGTTATCCGGTTATTGAGGGGAAACTGTCGAGTTTGGCGGCTCGAATTAAGACCGATGGTGGTCTTTTGGTGGCGAATTCTCTTGGTTTTGCTCGAGGAGGTCAAGTGAAGGTTGACGGACAAACGGTTGAACTTTCAGATGAAATTCCTGCATTTGGGTGGAAGGTTGTCAAACCTGCAGTCTCAAATCGAGTAAGCATTGATGGGCTTCGGATTGAAAATGATTTCTATGTGGCTGAATTTGATCAGTCTGGTGCGATTCTCTCGCTCTACGATAAGCAATTTATGCGCATGGTGAATGAGGAGGGGAAGAAACTCAACGCCTTTATTTCCTTTGATGATCACCCGTATGCCTATGATGCGTGGGAGCTTTCGCCCTATTACAAATATAATCCGTACCCCATTGATGATAAGGCAGAGATTACACCCGTCATAGATGGAAGTCGTAGCGGTTTTAGGGTGGTTAAATCCTACATGAACTCTACGTTAACTCAGCATATATGGTTTTATTCTCATTCTCGTCGTATTGACTTTGATACAGAGATTGACTGGCATCAGGATCATCAGGTATTAAAAGTATTTTTCCCCTTTGATGTGCACACCGATCAGGCGCTATTTGATGTCCAGTTTGGCCATTTAGCTCGTCCAACTCATGCCAGTACGTCTTGGGATGCCGCTAAGTTTGAGGTTTGCGGACAAAAGTGGGCAGATGTTTCGGAAAAGGGTTACGGTGTAGCGCTTCTCAATAATTGTAAGTATGGGCATAGCGTAGAGGGAGGCACTCTTTCCTTGACCTGTCTTAAGTGTGCTACCTATCCAGATCCTACTGCGGATCAGGGGCTGCATAACTTCTCATATTCGCTTTTGCCACATGGGGGAGATTTGTTTGATGCCGGCATAATTAAGGAATCCTATGCCTTTAATCAGCCTCTGGATGTGATTGCAATGGAAAAACAAGGTGGAGATTTGCCGGATAATTTTTCGCTGGTAACCTGTGATGCACCTAACGTTATTGTGGAAACGGTTAAGAGGGCGGAAGACAGTGAAGATATGATTGTGCGTATGTATGAGTCGTGGAATAGCAAGTGCACGGCAGTTTTAACGGTGCCTTCTGGGTTCACTGGAGCAAAATTAGTCAATCTGATGGAGGAAGAGATTGAGGATATTCCGTTGATTGACCACAAGATAACAATCCCACTACATAACTTTGAGATTGTTACGGTGAAGTTTATACGAAGGACCTAAAAGGAATAAATATGCAAACAGTGTAGATCCATGAATAGTACAGGCACCCTCAAGACTTAACGTTTTGAGGGTGCCTTATCGCCAGTTTTGAAAAGGTACGGTCTCTTTTGGAATAGTTGTTTATGTTGATTGGAGAACGGGCATTGAGAAGTAATGATTTTTCCAAGGGGATTTTTCTAGATTGGCTTTTTGCGAGAAGCGCATAGAAGAGTAATTGACGCAGGTACATTTTTAATTTGCATAAGAATATGTCGGCAAGTGCATTAGGTGAAAACCTAAAAATCTTACCGGAGGGTATTGTTTATGAAGCAGATATACAAGTGAATAATTTCAAAAAAGATTTGCGATGTTTGATAAGCATTGTTCTTATATCGATGCCATTTTTTATAAATGAATATTTTAAGGATGAGAATATGAAAGGGCAATATGATGCACTATGTGAAAAATTTGCAAATATCTTTCAATAATACTTTGTGGTATTGAATGTGTGTTGACGCAGAGGGATGACTGCGGTATAATATAGGTGCAAGGTTGATGATATGTGAAAGGGCAAAGCGCCTGATCATAAAAAGGGCAAAGTGAAATAACAAAAGACAACCTTGCAAAGGAATTTGCAGGGTTGTGTTTTTATGCGCAAAGAGGGACGAAACGCCGTAAAATACGCATTTTTCGGTGAAGAGTTTGGAAAATATGAATTTTCACAACTTTTTCAAAATGATAAACGACCTTGCCTTTATTTTTATACGTGACCTTGCCCCAGAACACCGAATAAACAATATATCCCCACCGATTACTCGGTGGGGATTTTTGTTAGGATTCCTCTATATTTTCGCGATTGAATACATCGGAAGCGAAAAAGTCTTCCAGACTGATTTCTAAGCCGTCACAAATTTCATAAATAATTCGGAGTTTCATGCTGGGATAGGAACACTTCATAATGGTGCTGAGCGTTGACTGCGGTACGCCCGTTTTCAGATATAATTGATATTGCGTGAGGTCGTGTTCTTTGCAGAGCTCCTTAATTCGATAGGCAACAGCCTCATTTAATTTCATGATTTCACTCCATACTTCATTTACTCGATAATTCTATAAACTCAGTATAGAAAAACATGGGCTCGAAATACTTCGGGTACTTGATATTTTAAGGAATTTATGCTAAACTTTTTTCGAGGTGGTTTTTATGGGGCAAATATCTTGTGAAAATAAATTTTGTATATATGAGAAACAGGGGAAGTGCATTTTGGAACGCATAGAGCTAGATATACAAGGGAGTTGCATGGAATGTATCTATATAAATATTGAAGAAGATATATTGAATAAATTGAAAGATGACCTTTTAGAAAAGTGGATGTGAGATACGGTCTGTTTTTCTATATTGCTTTTGAGGAAAATTTGGTGTATGATGAAACTATAAAGATAGGAGGGATTTATTGTGAGAAAAATTGGTGCCATGGCCATTTGTCTGATGCTGGTGTTGAGTTTGGCGGCTTGTAAGATGCCGCAGATCCAGTTACCCGATCTTGACCTTGGGAATGATGGGAATGCGAATGTGGATATTCCGGCGGCCTCGCAGGTGGAAGAGTCTTCACAGCCGGATACGCAGGAAGAGCCGACCCCGTTTCTGGAAACGGTGGCCGGGATCTGGATCGCCGAGGGTTCGGTCAGTCATTTGTATGACGAAGAGTATACCTTTTCTTTCTGTTCGATCTCACAAGAGATCCTCGGCAGCGGGGTCTATCCCGGCGGAGCCGACCGTCCGGCTAAGATCACAGATTGTAAGGCCGCCGGAGAAAATGTGTATGAACTGAGTCTGCTTTATGAAGCGGGTGAGTATATGGGCGATGTTCTGCCTGAAGAGCACGCCACCCTTACCGTCACCATGGTGGAAGAGGGGAAGATCTCCATGCGTTTTGATTTGAATGAATCGTACCTCTATCAATATGCGGGCGCCGATCTCGATCAGGCCAAACAAGTCGCCGCGCAGATGGTTGCGCAATAAAGGAGAATTATGGACGAGAATATTAAAGTTTGCGTGCAGTCCAGAACCGATTTTTTTGAGAAATACTGCGACGTGCCGCCGCAGGCTCAGACTGATGTCGATGCCTTTATTTTGGCGGTGACTGATTTAGGGGAAATGGCGACGGATGCGATGGACTTTGAAGCCAAATTTGCCAACGGAGGATATCAGGAACGCTTTAATGAGTTGGTCACCCGATGCACTCCGAAAGCCTATACGATGACGGCGGAGGATAAAGCGTATTCCAAACAAGTCGCAAAAGAGATTTTCAAAGAGGATCGATCCCGCATCATGAAAGAATCGGCAGAAGATATCGTGGATCATGCCTCGGTCGCGTTGGAGGAGGAATGGATCGCTCAGCGCCGTCGGGTTATGGTCGATGCCGGCGTATATGATGAGTATACCCGCGCCACCAACGTGATGGATATGGCGGCCGATGCCGGCGGATTTCTCAAAGGACTTTTCAAAAAGAAGAAATAAAAAATGCCCTGCCGTTTTGGCAGGGCTTTTGTGTACCTTTGTTTAGTCTTTAAAGAAGTTGGCGGCGGCAAAGAAGGTGGCTACACGGGTTTGTGCATTGATAGCCGCGGTGTTCTGTTCGATCATATCCAGATATTCGCTCATTTCGCTGCGCTCGGCATCGTCGATAAGCAGGTTAATGGCTTCCTTGATGGTGTCGGCACGGCCCGACTGCAGAACGCCCAGAATGATCTCAAGAATTTCGGGATTGGTATACTCGGGACCGACGGGGCAGTTGGGGTAAGCCACATAGTGGTTCGCCAGTTCTTCGGAGAGGCGGGCGTATTCCTGCTGGAAGTAGGCGTAGTTCTTGCGGTTCTTGACCTTCATCATGATACCGCCGAAGATCATGGCACCGCCGGGCACAACAAAGGCAATCAGAGAGCCGAGAAAGGCCTCTTCGCCTGCCAGACAGCAGAGCAGGCCGACGGTGGCGATGATGATACCCCATACCAGAAGGGAACCTTTGGCACCCTTGGCATAGTGGTTGACCAGTTCGCACACATAGTCATATTCGGTAAATTCATCTCGTTTTTGATTGAAGTGGTTCAATGCCTGGCTCAGAGCCGAGATCTCGCTCTGGCGTACCGCTTGCTTCTGGGCTTGAAAATCCATTACGGGAGCGGGAGTTATATTGGTCGTGCTTTTTCCGCAGACGGAACAGAAAGCCGAGCCGTCAGCAATTTGTTGGCCGCAATTGGGACAAAACATAATGAGATCCTCCTTCATATTTCCTCTTCTGTATTATAGCATTGAGGATATGGATTTGCAATGTTTTTGTCAAAATTTGTTCATATTTAGCGCAAAAAGAGTGCAAAAAAGTATTGGCAAATACCCCAAATCATGGTAAAATGAAGAAAAAAGGAGGGTTATCTTATGGATTTTCTCAATAAAGTATTTCCGATCTCGTTCAAGTGCACCGAAAAGGATGCCTTTATTAAGGCGTTGATCATGTACGTTGTGGCCGGCGTGGTCGGCGGACTGATCATTGGGCTGCTGTCCCGTATTCCTTTTGTGGGTATCTTATTTGGATTGATGGGATATCTGGCTGAGGTATATGTCACAGCCGGCATTGTTCTTTCCATTCTGGTGTTCACTAAAGTACTGAAATAAAAATTGGTGAAGCAGACAGAAAACCCTGTCTGCTTTTCTTTTGATTTTTGTCATGGGAGATTTCGAAGCGATGCGGGATATTGAGGATTCAGGTATGGAAGAAAAGAAGAAAAGCAAGAAATGGCTGTATGATGTGGCCATTGTGATATGTATTCTGGTATTTCTGGTATCGGGGTTCTTTTTGGGGCGAT
>JAZNYQ010000108.1:0-3063 GCA_045594545.1 Eubacteriales bacterium
GCACTCTCTTATTGGGGGTGCACTTTTTTATTGAGAGGAGCGGGCGGTAAACGTGGTTATAATGTCTGGATAAATAAAGTAATACCTAATGTCCTTGTTATTGAATCACTCAAAGGGACATCTACCATATGTATAAATCTATTGATAAGGAGATATGAAAATGAAAGAGAAATTTATAATTAAAAGCGAATGTTACAACGTAAAAAAGTTTTTTAAGATTATGATGATTATAGGAATAATTATATCTGTTATATACCTTTTTATAGCAATTCTTGTTCGTGCTGATGCTGATCGTTTAATGGTTGACATTCTCGCAAGTTTGGTTATGGGGTTTCTTCCTTTTTCCTTAATTGGTGTCTTAATTTATCTTTGGCTTCGAAGTTATGAACTAATAGTAACTGACAAGCGAATTTACGGGCGTGTTGCTTGGGGAAAACGAGTAGACTTGCCGCTTGATTCTGTTTCTGCCACTGCAACAACTACTCTAAAGGGAGTATCTGTATCAACGTCCTCCGGTAGAATAAGTTTCCGTCTGATTAAAAATGCTGATGCAATCTATCAAACAATAAACGGGCTGTTGATTGCAAGACAGCAAGGAAAATTGAATTCTGCTGCCACATCCTCACCGGCAGGTGATGCAGTAGACCAACTCAAAAAATATAAAGATTTACTTGATAGTGGTGTAATTACCCAAGAAGAATTTGATGCTAAGAAAAAGCAGTTGTTAGATCTCTAATTTACAAACAATAGAGAACCCCGAAACCGTGATGGTTTCGGGGTTTGTTGTTGATAACAAGTTATCTCTTGGAGAACTGCGGAGCGCGACGGGCGGCCTTTAAGCCGTACTTCTTTCTCTCCTTCATTCTCGGGTCACGAGTGAGGAAGCCGGCCTTCTTGAGAAGGGGACGGTCCTGCTCGTCAACCAGCAGCAGAGCACGGGCGATGCCGTGACGGATAGCGCCGGCCTGACCGGAGATGCCACCGCCGATAACCTTGCAAACCACGTCGAACTTGCCGGTGGTCTGGGTCAGCTCCATGGGCTGGCGAACGAGGTACTTGAGGGTATCGAGCCCAAAGTAATCGTCGATATCACGGCCGTTAATGGTAACGGCGCCGGTACCGGGATAAAGTCTTACGCAAGCAACGGACTGTTTTCTGCGGCCGGTGCCGTAGAAATACTCTTTCTTCGATTCGTACATTCTCTATCCCTCCTTATTTCATTTCCCAAACTTCGGGTTTCTGGGCCTGATGCTTATGCTCTTCGTTCTTGTAAACGAACAGACGCTTGGCAGCGCTGCGGCCGATGGAGTTATGCGGGAGCATACCCTTAACGGCGGTAGAAATAGCAAACGGGGAATTGTTGGCCATCAGCGTGGAGTACTTGATCTCCTTAAGACCGCCGGGATAGCCACTGTAGTGACGGTACATCTTGGCGTTGATCTTGTTGCCGGTGAGAACCATCTTGTCGGAATTGATGATGATAACGAAATCGCCGCAGTCGACATGCGGAGTGAAATCCACTTTGTGCTTACCACGAAGCAGAGCGGCAGCCTCAGCAGCCACACGGCCCATGGACTTATCGGCAGCGTCGATCACATACCATTTACGCTCGATCGTCTGAGCGTTAGCCATGAAAGTGCTCATGTTTATCCTCCTATGATTTGGGGAATTCTTCCCCTTTTTTTCTTAGCCTTTGTATTATACCTTTGTGTCAATCACTTGTCAAGCACTTTTTCTTAAAAATTTAAGTTAGGATAAACTTGCTTTGTTTTTCGCCGTTTTGCTCTGTTTTTCGCCGTTTTGCTCATTTTGCATTTTTATAAAATAATTTCCCGCTCACCGATATAGAGCGGGAAATTGTTATAAACAATAATGATTTCTATTTTTTAGCCGTGGTACAGCTTTTTGGTTTGGTAGACCGGCTCGCAGGTCAGGTTGATGCCCAGTTTGCGAAGCACGGCGGCGTCGGTCTGGTTAAGAATGACGCTGGAGTGCATTTCACAGCCTCGCAGGTCATGCAAACAAGACAGGGCAACCTGCGCCATGGGATTGGTGGCTGCGCAAATGGAGAGGGCGACCAGCACCTCTTCGGGATGCAGGCGGGGGTTATGGTTGCCCAGATAGTCGGTCTTCAATTTCTGCAACGGTTCAATGGTGGCGGGGGCTAACAGCAATACCGGGTCGGGCAGGTTAGCCAACACTTTCAGCGCATTGAGCAACATAGCGGCTACGGGACCGAGCAGGGATGACGTTTTGCCGGTAACGATGGTGCCGTCGGGCAATTCGATGGCGGCGGCGGGTGCCCCGCTGGCCTCAGCCTTGGCTTTGGCAGCCGCTACGACCGGACGGTCATCGGCGCTCAGCCCCGACTGCTTAACCAACAGTTCAATTTTATTGACCTCTTCGGCACTGCCGCTTCCCTTTCTCAGATTGCACAGAGCGGCATAGTACCGGCGCAGGATCTCCTGATTGGCGGCGGCGCGCACAGCCTCGTCATCAAAGATGCAGTTGCCGGCCATATTCACACCCATATCGGTGGGAGAATTGTAGGGAGATTTGCCGTAGATCTCCTCAAAAGTGGCTTTTAATAAAGGAAAGACTTCGACGTCACGGTTATAATTGACGGTGGTTTCACCGTAGGCTTCGAGATGGAAGGGGTCGATCATATTGACATCATTCAGATCGGCGGTTGCCGCCTCATACGCCACATTGACGGGGTGTTTGAGCGGAATATTCCAGATCGGGAAGGTTTCGAATTTGGCGTATCCGGCCTGAATTCCGCGCTTATGGTCATGATACAGCTGGGACAGGCAGGTGGCCATTTTGCCCGAGCCGGGGCCGGGGGCGGTAATGACGACAAGGGGGCGGGAGGTTTCGATATACTGGTTCTTGCCGTAGCCCTCTTCCGAAACGATGAGCGGGATCTCATAAGGGTAGCCGGGGATATTATAATGGCGGTAGATCTTTACGCCTAGCGAATCCAGACGGTTGGCAAAGGCGTCGGCGGCACGGTTGTCGCCGCCGTACTGGGTCAGCACGACCGAGCCGACATACAGGCCCAGA
>JAZNYQ010000109.1:0-7085 GCA_045594545.1 Eubacteriales bacterium
CGCCACGGTAGTAGGAGTCCTCACCCACCATGGTGATTCTGCTGCCCTTTTTCAAGGGCAGCAGGTGATCTTCGTTCTTGAGCAGCACCATGCCTTGGGCGGCGGTGCTCCGTGAAATTTCTATGCTTCTTTGCTTATCAAACATGATCTTTCTCACTTTACAGGGGAATATTTGAGAATGAGCGCAGTGCCAGGATCGGGCGCATAGACCTGAATACCGTCACACATCAGTTCACGTCCGGTGTATTCGGCGCTACCGCCGTCGATGTTCTCCACCAAATAGGTGGTATCCAATTCCAGACCGCAAAGGAAGAAGCGATCGGTATCCATCTCTGACTCGGTACGACGGAAGACCTGAATGATACCGGTAGAGGTATCGGCATCGTTAAACTGCCAAGCCATCCAAGCATCTTCTTTTGTGCTATAAGACGACAAGGGATAATAATCCTCCGTCATGTAGCCGGCGTATGCCCGATGTTCGGCGATCATTTCTTTATAGAGGGCGTTCTTTTCAGGATTGAGGTGAGTTACATCGACACGCCAAGGCAGACACATCGAGGGAGTCATGTTCGAGCGGAAGAAGTAGGTCATGGCATAAGGGTCTTCCTGAATGGAGCCTTGACCGGAATAGGGCAGGAAGAAATTGATGCCCCAGCTATGGCACTGCACATGAGTGGGAGTATAGCAACGGTCGCTTCGCCACAGAGCGGCTGAGCGTTTAATCGTTTCCAAATCCAGTCTTCTACCGCCGCCGGCGCAGTTATCAATAAAGGTGCCAGTATAATCGAGGATGATATCGTAATATTCCAGATAATTTACCAGATGCTTATTTTCCGAAATGCCGTTGCGGTTTTCGCCCTGTTCGGCATCCAACGCCACCCAGTACTTATTCATGTTATCGACGATATTATCGCTAAAGCAATTATCCTGACGATAGATGGTAACGCCGTCACGCTCGAGGTGGGCAATGATCTCCTCCGCCACCTCGTTTGCCGTGTCCTCGTCGCCGAGATTGAGCAGATGGTTACCTTTGCCCAAGTTAATTAAGCCATCGGTACCGTTATATTTATCATACCAGTCGGTATTGGTATTGACTCGTTCCAGATCATGCCACAACACGAAATGCTCCCAACCGGCTTCCTGAACGGCGTCGGCAATGGCCGCCAAAGTTCCGTCTTCAAATCGCTCGGGGTCGGGTGTCCATGTTCCGCTGGACGCCATCCAGTCGTCACCGTTCTGCCGTCCCCAACCGGCGTCCATCTGCCAGCCGTCAATATCATATCCGACACGAGACCACAGGCTAATAGCATACAACTGGTTTTCGGTGGTGGCCTTTACGGTAAGTGCCGTAGTTTGAGCGGTATTACCCAAGAGCAGGGGTTGGATCGGTTCGCCGTCGGGCTGAGGCATTGCCTCGTTATACACCCATCTGCGCCACAGGTTCTGCGCACGCATCAAATCTTTTTCCCAGAAAAGCAGGGTCATCAATGGAGAGCGGATGCCTTCCTCCGGTTCCAGATAGGTAGAGAGGTTCTTCTGACCGGTCACGACCTGTACCGATTTACCCATATCGGTAATCGTAGCTATCCACTCACCCGGCCAACCAACCGAGAAATACACACCCTCAACGCCCCATTCAGCTGCTTTATTTTCCCATTGCAGGTTAAAATAAGGTACAAAAGCACGGGAAGCCTTACCATTTTCGCCGTAGAGCTGCACTTCCTCGTTATCCACAAGATCCTTATTGGTGGCCATGAAGTCCTCTGCCATGGCCTTGGAGCCATTCCAATAGGTAATATTGTAGTCCTTTGCCTTGCCAAACTCTTTATTGAGGGCGTTAAACTCAGAAATCACGCCCGAATTGGTATCGCCAACATTATAGATCCAGACCGTCCATTCGATAATGGCAAAGTTATTATAAGCAGTTGCATATACAACCACTTTCAGAGGCTGTCCGCTCTTGGTGTAGGTTAAGGTCCAATCGGTTTGTGTTTCACTCTCAACCATATCGGTATTCAGTGTCCATGATTTTATATCATCGACAAAGCTCTTTCCGTCAACCTTGAAGTCAAAGGCGTTGTTTTTATCGCCTTTCAAGATATAATCGGATAGCCATTGACCGGCTTTATCCAATTCTTTCTGCATGGTTTCGGTATCATCCGCCGTGAGGGCATACTCACGGTCCATGAAGAAGAAGGTATTGTTTTCATCGTCCGTAATGGTGTAATTGACACGGGTTGCCCCTACGGCATTACTGCCGGTCGAGCAACCGGCAACGATGCCGATGACCATGACGGCGCACAGGATCAGGCAAATTACTCTTTTCATTTTTCCTCTCCCCGCCGTTTGGACTTATTCTTGAGAAGGATGACTGCCAAGACGGCAAGGATGCCCACAAAGTCAACGGCACCTACGCCCAAGGCAATCCACGTAATCTTCTCGTTTCCGCCCTGATGAATGACCGAAACCTTATCGCCGCTCAACTCATCGGTAATAAAGGTGTTGTTATCGGTATTGGCCTGTGTGTCATCCGCCGGCTTTTCGGCATTGGGATCGTCCATATTGTCTATGTCGCTATTATCGGTGCCGATATAGGTATAATCTTCTTCGATTGCGAAATAGCAACCATCCAAGGCGTTGGAGCCGCCGTAATGAGAGGCCAGACGCAGACCGGTTTCACGGCTCTTGATATTATATACCGTACCGTCACCTCGGGCATTTACACCTTCGGGGAAAAGCTCCTCGATACAGAACATGACGGTGCAATCTCTATAGAACGCAAACTCGCCGGTTTTGGACATCATTTTTCTGCCATAACCATCTTCGGTGGTAAGCAGAATGGTTCTGCCGTCAACAACAGAAAAATCAAAGTTATAAAACTGTTTGGGAGCACCGTCTACATACAACAGAGAGCCGTTGGCATCCAATACACGGACACCGACGAAAGGGTTTCTGCCCTCAATGATAATATCTTCGGAAAATTCAATCATAAGAGCACCCTCACTGATTCGGGTTACCTTTTCTACGGTAGGGCCACTGGCCGCACTTACTGAAAACGAGCAACACGACAACATGAGTACAAGCACCACAAAAAGTATAAATTTCTTTTTCATTCTTCATTATCTCCTATTCTTACTCGTCTTTTTTCTTGGGAAGAATTGATACAAGAACCGCCACAACACCAATAAACACAGCAGATCCCAACCCTAAGGCTACCCACGGAAGCATGGAGGTGATATCGGTATGTGCCGCCATTTGAATGAGAGCCGAGGACGGACCACCCGCAGTGGGGATCACCTTGTTTTCTTCCTTTGCAGGCGGCAATTCAAAGCCCTTCTGCTCCGTAGACGTGGATTCCTTGGGAACATAATTGCCGGTAATCGGCATATAGACACCGTCTCGATTGGTGCCTGCACCTATTACATTCGCATACAATTTTATACCGCCATCGGTATACATATTGTGAATGGTACCGTCCTCGGTATCTCCGGCCTTCTTATCAGCAGGAATTTCCTCGATGCAGAACATGATCTTATAATCCGGATAGTTGGCAAACTTGCCTGTACGATTGACGATCGCATTCACGCTGCCGCCGTAGGTTGCCGTCCAAATCAGCACCGTCTTATCCTCACTGCCGTATTCCCACGAGCCTTGATACTGCAAGGGCTGACCGTCTTCATATTGGAGCACGTTGGCTTCATTCACAAAACGGATCGCCATATAGGGTTTTTCATCAAAATAGACCGGCTTGTTAAAGGTAAGCGTGAGTTTCTTGTCCCCCGTCTGCTCTACCGATTTCAGGAAAAATTCGGGATCTTCATAATCTTCAACAATGTCAATATAGAGACCGTCATATTCGTCTCTTCCCTTGGCAATGAGATTCGCAGTCAGCATCACGCCTTGGGCATCGACAACATTATCGATAAATCCATTACCGACCGTATCAATCGTATGTCCTTTTTTATCATCCAGTTCTTCAATGCAAAGACGAGTTACGTTACCGTCCTTATTGAATTTTGCCCAAGGGCCGGTAAGACTCAAAAGCCCCTTTACATTCCAGTTATCGCTGGTCCAAATAATGGTATCCTGTGTATCATCGGCAAATTTCCAAGTGCCGTTGTACTGCATACGCTTTCCGCTTTCACCGAATACCGGCGTATTATTCTGACCTACAATACGCAAACAGATATAGGGAGAATAACCGATTTCTACGGGCGCAGAGAACTTGATCACAATATCGGTATCATTAATTGCGGTGGCACTCACCACGGTAAGAGGCTCTCCGATATCCAGCACAAACGATTCTATATGTATCGCATAGGCTTCTTGAGCCGATCCGGTTATCTTATGAGTCGGAACAAATCCGGCATTATTCTCGCCAAACGCTCTTTCCGCCGTAATCTTGCCATCGACAAGAGGACCGTTTATGCCAAAATAAACTTGATAATCGGCTTCTTCTGCCAAATCAAAAACATCTGTAATAGAAGCTTTTTCCGTAATTGTCCAAACAAACTCGGTGGTTGGCGTATCGAGCGGGCTTATCGTTCCATCAAAACGGTTGTCATTGTTGTTTACTATCGTTCCGTTTGCAACGTGATACAAGGCCCATGCGCCTTTACCACCTGCAGGTACAGTAACCGGTTCACTGGTTGTAATCTTGTACTGCACGTTGGTCGTGGCCTTGATCGAGGTAATGGTAATCGCTGTCGGTTCTTCTGCTGTTACAGAAACAATTGCTGCCGCACAAACGTCTCTCTTGTTTCCGGTTCTTGTTGCCGTTCTGGCAAGGAAAGCTCCGGATTTATCCACAACTTCCTCCAAATAACCGGATTCATAAACGGTAACTCCGGCATCCGCATTGGCCATCTCCATAATCATAATGCCGGCCTGATAGCCTTCGTCTGCAATAGCCATAGCGATCTTGTTCAGATTTCTGGCATCTGCCGTAGGCATTCCCGCTTTATCTTTCTCCAGATGACAAACCAGTGTTCCGTCAGCTTTCAGTTCATATTTAAGTTCAACGGTCGTATCCAAGTCACCAAGATCATCGGTTGTCCAGTTGGTTTCCTCGTCATTGAGCACACCCAAGAGAACCGCACCGTTAAAAGAGACTACCGGTTTGGTAAATTCGATCTTAAGGTGAGTATCACTAATCGTTGTGACAGCTTTAATCGTGTTCGGCACATTTGCAACCGGTTCAATCGCTGCCGCACAAACATCTCTCTTGTTTCCGGTTCTTGTTGCCGTTCCGGCAAGGAAAGCTCCGGATTCATCCACAACTTCCTCCAAATAACCGGAATCATAAACGGTCACTCCGGCATCCGCATTGGCCATCTCCATAATCATAATGCCGGCACGATTCGCACCGTATTCAGCCGTAATCGCCTCAATAATATCCGTCAGATTTTTCCCATAGTTCACCGCACCCACTACTTTATCAGCAGGAAGCGAACATCCGAGTTTTCCAACTTTCAGTTCAACATTCATGGAAGTAGTGGCCGCCAAGCCGGTCATGGGCTCTGTCCAATTGGTTCCCTCATCATTGAGCACACCAAGGAGAACTGCACCGTTAAAGGAGACTACCGGTTTGGTAAATTCGATCTCAAAGTGAGTATCACTAATCGTTGTGACCGATTTGATCGTGTTCGGTTCGATCGCTGCCGGCTCGATCGCTGCCGCACAAACGTCTCTCTTGTTTCCGGTTCTTGTTGCGGTTTTCTTGAGCAAGCATCCGGATTCGTCCACAACTTCCTCCAGATAACCCGAATCATAAACGGTCACTCCGTCAACGGCATTGGCCAGTTCCATAATCATAATGCCGGCACGATTCGCACCGTATTCAGCCGCAACAGCCGTAATAATATCCGTCAGATTTTTTCCATAGTTCACCGCACCCACTACTTTATCAGCAGCAAGCGAACATACGAGTTTTCCATCTTTCAGTTCTACATTCATGGCCGTAGTGGCCGCCAAGCCGGTCATGGGCTCTGTCCAGTTCGTTCCTTCTTCATTCAGTACACCCAAAAGAACCGCACCGTTAAAAGAGACTACCGGTTTGCTGAATTCGATCTCAAGATGAGTATCACTAATTTTTGTGACCGCTTTGATCGTGTTCACAATCGCTGCCGCACAAACATCTCTCTTGTTTCCGGTTCTTGTAGCGGTTTTCTTAAGGAAGCCACCGGTTTCATCCACAACTTCCTCCAGATAACCGGAATCATAAACGGTAACTCCGTCATTCGCATTGGCCAATTCCATAATCATGATGCCGGTGCGCTGAGCGCCGTATTCGGCCTTAACTGCCTCAATAATATCCGTCAGATTTTTCCCGTAGTTTACCGCACCCACTACTTTATCTGCAGCAAGCGAACATACGAGTTTTCCATCTTTCAGTTCTACATTCATGGCCGTAGTGGCCGCCAAGCCGGTCATGGGCTCTGTCCAGTTGGTTCCCTCGTCATTGAGCACACCCAAGAGAACCGCACCGTTAAAGGAGACTACCGGTTTGCTGAATTCGATCTCAAGGTGAGTATCGCTAACAGTTGTGACCGATTTAATGGTCAGCGGAGTCTCAGTGGTGGAGGCACCTCCCGCTGCACTTGCAACAACGGTAAATAAGGATAGTGCCATGGTTAGGGCCAGTAGTAGGGCTAAAATTCGTTTCATCGTCTTTCCTTTCCTTAATATAATATTTGGCTTTATGTCTATAATAATATATTGATAGCCTTCTAACAATGCACCATTCAATACACACAGAACAATCCGAAACAGGAAATCGACCCAAGCTATGGAATTGGAAAATTTTTTATGTTAGAATAAAACCATCTTATAGTAAGAAGGAAGAATCGCTATGATTTTGACCGACAGACACAATTATGTCACCCTAATAGAAAATATTGGAACGGTTCCTTCCCAGAATATTACACAAGTACACAAGAATCGCCCCTCCTGCGGATTGGTATATTATGCCGAGGGAGAAAATGAATTCATGTTTGAAGACCATACGGTAAAGATATCAGCAGGAAAAGTACTCTATATACCGGAGGGGGCCAGCTACAGGGTGCACAAAAGAGAACACACCTTTA
>JAZNYQ010000110.1:0-30797 GCA_045594545.1 Eubacteriales bacterium
TACAGGCCCAGACCGCGGAAGGCATCGATCAGCCGCAAAACGTCCAGATCATAAGTAATACCCAGATCGCCTCGCACCTTATTTTTCTCGATATCGTTGGCGTTGAGGACGATGACCAGTTCGGCCATGTCCTTCAGTTCCAGCAGCATTTGCACCTTGCTGTCGGGTGCAAAGCCGGGCAGGACACGCGCGGCATGGAAGTCGTCGAACAGTTTTCCGCCGAATTCCAGATACAATTTCCCGCCGAAATCGGCAATACGGCTCTTAATATGTTCCGATTGCAATTTCAGATATTTTTCATTATCGAACCCTATCTTATTCATACTTCCTCCGAATATCCCGTCATTTTAGAACATCGTTTCGATCAACTGTTCGGCGGTAATGCCGCCGATATATTTCTTGAGCGGCAGATCGCGAATGGCCAGTGCAATGGCTTCGGGACGGTGCGGCACGCCGCACAGTTCCTGCTCCAACTCGCTGATCTCGCCAAAGGCGAAAAAGTCGCCCGTTATGCGCACATTATGAATGACTTCCTGAGAAATATTCATCTGCACTTCGATCAACCCCGCGGGGAATTTGGCCGCTTTCTGGAAGGCATAACTGGGGTTTTCCCCAAAGTTCCAGTCCCAACGGCTGTACTTCTCGGCCTGCAGTTTCTTGGCTTCCTCAATATCCTCTTCGGTAAACTCGCTTACCACGAAGGTTTCATGGGTCTGCCTGACATAATCGGTCAATCCCTGCATAAACTCCTCTACCGTCATCGGAGAGGACAGATGCTCAGAGATATTCGACACGCGCGCCCGCACACTCGCGATGCCCTTGGATTTGATCTTGAGCGGATGCACCTGCAGTGCGCCGGTCAAATCGGTCATTCCAACCTCAAACAACAGGGTGCCGTGGTGCAAAAACCGTTTCCCCACCTTGGTCTGGGCGTTGCCCGAGATCTTCCTGCCTTCGATCTCGATATCGTTACGGCCGGTCAATCCCGCATTGATGCCCAACGCACGCAGGTAATCGACCACGGGTGCGGTAAAGCGGGCAAAAGACAGTTCATCTCCTGCTGTGGCCTTGGTCATAAACGAGAAGTTGACATTGCCCAGATCGTGGAACACGGCACCGCCGCCGGTAATACGGCGAACCACACGGATGCGGTGCTCATTTACATAGTCAATGTTGATCTCGCTGTAGGCATTCTGGTTGCGTCCGATAATGATCGACGGGGCGTTGCGCCACAGGAAGAAAATATCCTCGCGATAATGGTTGAGCAGATGCTCTTCCATGGCTAAATTATAGGTCGGGTCAGTGCTTTGAGAAACAAAAAACAACATAACTTTATTTTACCTTTATTAAATAGGAATGATTCTTAGTTTGCCGAAATAACGTCCTTGCCCATATAACGACGCAAGGCTTCAGGGATACGGACACTGCCGTCGGCTTGCAGATTGTTCTCGAGGAAAGCAATGAGCATACGGGGCGGAGCGACAACGGTATTGTTGAGGGTATGAGCAAAGTAATTGCCCTTTTCGCCGCGGATGCGGATGCCCAGACGGCGGGCCTGTGCATCGCCCAAGTTGGAGCAACTACCCACCTCAAAGTATTTCTGCTGACGGGGAGACCAAGCCTCGACGTCGATACTCTTAACTTTCAGATCGGCCAGATCGCCCGAGCAACACTCAAGCGTACGCACGGGAATGTCGAGGGAACGGAAGAAGTCTACCGTATTGGTATAGAGTTTGACAAACCATTCGGGGCTGTCCTCCGGCTCGCAAACGACGATCATTTCCTGTTTCTCAAACTGATGGATGCGGTATACGCCGCGCTCCTCGATGCCATGCGCACCGACCTCTTTGCGGAAGCAGGGCGAATAGCTGGTCAAGGTCTGAGGCAGGCTTTCTTTATCGAGGAAGGTATCAATAAACTTACCGATCATGGAATGTTCGCTGGTTCCGATCAGATACAGATCTTCGCCCTCGATCTTATACATCATGTTCTCCATCTCGGCAAAGCTCATAACGCCGTTGACCACCGAAGAACGGATCATAAAGGGCGGAATATAATAGGTAAAGCCACGGGCGACCATGAAGTCGCGGGCGTAGGACAGGATGGCCGAATGAAGCATGGCGATATCGCCGCACAAATAATAGAAGCCGTTGCCCGAGGTCTTTCTGGCGGCATCCAGATCAATGCCTTTCAGATTTTCCATAATATCGACATGATAGGGGATCTCAAAATCGGGCACGATCGGCTCGCCGATGCGCTCGACTTCGACGTTCTCACTGTCATCTCTGCCAATGGGCACGGTAGGATCAATGATGTTGGGAATGACCATCATGCGCTGTTTGATCTGCTCTTCCAGCTCCGGCTCTCTGGCCGACAGCGCCGCCAACTCTTCACCGATGGCCGCCGCTTCCTTCTTGGCCGCTTCGGCCGCCTCGCGTTCACCCTTAGCCATAAACCCGCCGATCTGCTTAGACACGGCATTGCGACGGGCGCGCAATTCATCGCACTTGCCCTTGGCTGCACGGTACTCGGCATCCAGCGCAATTACCTCATCCACCAGCACCAGTTTCTCGTCCTGAAACTTTTTGCGAATATTCTCCTTTACCACATCGGGGTTGGCTCTTAAAAATTTAATATCAATCATTTTCTTTTCTCCCTATACAATTAGTATAAAATCATAAAGTTATTACAATTATTTGTTCAGGCGTTCGGCGAGATCGGTCAAATCGTCGTCGGAGTAGTACTCAATCACCAGTTTTCCGCCCTTGCGGGAGGGGTTGACCGAGACCTTACGGCCGAGGGCGGCGGTCAGGTCGGTAGCCAGAGAATCGTAATACAACCGATCGACGGGCAGTTTGCCCTGACGGGGCGGAAGCTTACTCTTCTTGATAAGGGCTTCCAGTTCACGAACGGTCAGTTCCTTTTCGGCGCACTCCTTGGCCAGGCGGGAGATGCTGTCGGCATCCTCACAAGACAGCAGGGATTTGCCGTGTGCTAAGGATAGTTTACCCTCTTCGAGCAGAGAAATCACATCGTCGGGCAAGGTCAGCAACCGCAACGCATTGGCCACGACGGGACGGGACTTACCCACACGCTTGGCCATCTGCTCCTGAGTCATGCCAAACTCGTCGGACAGGCGTTTATAACCCTTGGCTTCTTCGATAATATTTAAGTCTTCTCGTTGCAGGTTTTCGATCAGAGAGATCTCCATAATTTCCTGCGCCGATACATCCTTAACGATAATGGGCAATTTCTTAATGCCCGCGATGCGGGATGCGCGCCAACGGCGCTCGCCGGCGATGATGCGGTAACGGCCCTTGCCGATCGGAGAGACCAGCAACGGCGTCAAAACCCCGTGTTCTTTGATCGACTCGGCCAGTTCGTTTAGTTTCTCCTCATCGAACATTACGCGGGGCTGTTCCCGATTGGGCTCGATGTCCGAGATGCTTACCAAGATCGGACCGCCCTCGCTGTTTGTTGCGGGTTCGGCGATCTCCATATTATTATCCTCAAAGAGGACGCCCAGACCTTTTCCTAATCCTTTTTTTATTGCCATATTACAATCTCCCGTTTCTCTTCAAAAATTCCACGGCCACGGCATCATAAGCCGCCGCGCCCTTGCAACTGCGATCGTACTGCAGCACGCTCATTCCGTGGCTGGGCGCTTCGGAGATGCGCACGTTGCGGGGAATGGCCATGGCATACATCTTATCGGCAAAATACTTCTTGATTTCCTGCGCCGTCTGTAGATAGAGGTTGAGCCGTCCGTCAAACATGGTCAACAACACGCCCTCGATCTCCAGTTTGGGATTAAAGCGCTGGCGAACCAGACGAATGGTGTTGGTCAACTGTGACAAGCCCTCTAAAGCAAAATACTCACATTGAATGGGAATGAGCACCGTATCGGCGGCATTGAGCGCATTGAGCGTCAACATCCCCAATGACGGCGGGCAATCGATAAAAATATAATCAAATTTGTCCCGAATTACCGAGAGCGCATTTTTCAGAAGAAACTCACGGTTTTCCACCTCAACCATTTCGATCTCGGCACCGGCCAGATCGGCATTGGCGGGCATGATAAACATATTCTCGGTCGCCGTATACAAGAGGCACAGCGTAGCCATAGAAGCATCAGCCATGGCATCATAGACCGAACGCACCACCTTCTTCTTGGATATGCCGCAACCGCTAGTGGCATTACCCTGCGGGTCAAGGTCAACAATCAGCACCCGATACCCGCGTGCGGCAATTCCGGCGCAGACATTGATGACCGTTGTCGTCTTTCCCACGCCGCCTTTTTGGTTGGAAACGGCGATAATTTTTCCCATACTGTTTCTCCTGTCTTTTGCTATTCTTACAATTTTAGATTATACCACAACCAAATCAAAAAAGAAAGCCCGAATGTTCCACGTGGAACAAATTTTTTTATTTTCCGCATTTCTCCCTTTTTTGACAGCGAAAGATGGTATTCTTTATATAAAGGAGGCTGAAAAATGTTTGAGAAAGACACTTCTTATAAAATTCTGCCGCTTTCCCGTATTGCTCCCGATCCCAACCAGCCACGCAAGCAATTTGATGAAACGGCGCTTCGATCGCTGGCCGATTCCATTCGGGAATTGGGTGTACTCTCTCCCATCACGGTACATAAGGTTGACGGACAATACCGCATCATTGCCGGTGAACGGCGCTGGCGGGCGGCGGGGCTGGCGGGACTTACCGAGATTCCTTGTGTTATTCGGCACTTTGATGAGAACAAGAAACAGTTGGCCGCACTGGTGGAAAATCTGCAGCGATGCGATTTAGATCCTTTTGAGGAGGCGGCTGGCATACGGGATCTGATCGACAAAACAGGACTTTCACAATCCGAGGTTGCCAATAAAATCGGCAAATCCCCCTCTTGTATTGCCAATAAATTGCGGCTATTGGGGCTTTCTGATTCCATTCGCTCTCAAATACGGCAACACAAACTCACCGAGCGGCACGCCCGCGCTCTGCTTGTGCTGCCTGAAGATATGCAGGCGGCGGCGCTATCTCATATTATTGCCAAGCAACTAACCGTAGATAAGGCTGAGCAATACATTCGATCCCTGCTTTCTCCCCCGCCAAAACCCAATCGCAAGATATACATTAAAGATATTCGGTTGTTTATTAACACCATTGACCACTCTTTGCGTCTGCTCTCCAAACAGGGGATTGCCGCTCGTTCAGATAAATCCGAGGACGAGCAGTATATCTATTATTCCATTTCGATACCAAAAGCCAAATAATGTTCCACGTGGAACAAATGAAAAAAGAAGCCAACTACAACGGCTTCTTTTTGATTTGACTCCATTTGCGGGGATATGGTTTTGGTGTTGGCTTTTCTTTTTCTATCATGATCAGGCAAGCGGGGCTTCCGTCGGATGTGGGAGCATCCAATACCTCAACCACACGACAACCCAATATCTCAATGGCATGACGGGCGGCATCCAGTTCTTCCCTGCCCTTCTCTCCTTTGTAGGCAAGAAATCGACCGCCGACTTTAAGCATCGGCAACACCAGCTCGCACAAGGCGGGCAGGGCGGCCACGGCGCGGCTGACCGCGATATCAAAGGCTTCTCGGAATTCACCTTGCCCCAATTCTTCGGCCCGCCCCCAGCGTACCGTTGCGGGCAGATCGACCTGCGACAGGAACGCGCGTAAAAAAGCACATTTTTTCTCGGTACTGTCCAACAAGGTGTATTGATGTTGCGGAGCGGCAATGGCCAGCGGAATACCGGGCAATCCTCCGCCGGTGCCGACATCGATGATGGATTTCGGTTCTTGCGGAAGTTGATTTAAGAAAATCGGGGCTAAGGAATCGAACAAATGGCGACCGATCACGCCGTCCCGATCACGCACGGCGGTCAGATTGTATTTTTCATTTTCGCTGAGGAGAAAATCGGTATAGCCATCGAACTGTTTTTGTTGCTCCTCGGTAATTTCTTTCCCCTGTTTAGCGCACAGTTGTGTTATCGTCATGCGGATTCTCCTTTTTACGGCTCGACAATTCAATGATCAGCACCGAGATATCGGCGGGGCTGACCCCGCTAATGCGGGAAGCCTGTCCCAAATTATCGGGGCGCTGAGCGGTGAGTTTCTGTCGGGCTTCCATTCGCAGGCCTTCCAACGCCATATAATCCATGTCTTTGGGCAACGTCATGGCTTCCATGCGGCGAAACTCCTTGATCTGCGCCAACTGCCGCTTGATATATCCCTCATATTTCAGTTCGGTTTGCACCCGCTCAACAATACTGCGAGGCAAAGACGGGCGCTCTTCATCGAAGACCGACAGATCTTCATAGGTCAGTTGCGGACGCTTAAGCAATTCCGCCAACTTAATACCCGTTTGCAAGGGGGTACTCCCCTTGGCTTCCATCATAGCGTTGCCTGCCGGACTCGGTGCGGCCGTGGTGCGGCGCAGGCGCTCGATCTCCTGCATCATCCGTTGTTGTTTTTCTTCAAAGGCGGCAAATCGCGCCTCGTCCACCAGTCCGATCTCATGACCCAACGGCATAAGGCGGGCATCGGCATTATCCTGCCGCAAAATCAAACGGTATTCGCTGCGGGAAGTCATCATCCGATAGGGTTCGTTGGTTCCCTTGGTAACCAAGTCGTCGATCAGCGTACCGATATAGGAACTGCCCCGATCCAACACGATCGGCTCTTTCCCATCCATCTTGCGCGCCGCATTGATGCCGGCCATCAATCCCTGCGCCGCCGCTTCTTCATAACCCGATGAGCCGTTGAACTGCCCTGCGCCATACAGACCCTCTATTTTCTTAAATTCTAAACTGGAAAATAATTCCAGCGGGTCAACGCAATTGTACTCGATGGCATAGGCGCTGCGCATGACCTCGACCTGCTCTAAGCCCTTGATGGTGCGTAAGAATTTGAGCTGCACCCATTCGGGGAGAGAAGAAGACATACCCTGCAGGTAGACTTCTTTGGTGTTTTCGCCCATCGGTTCCACAAAGAGAGGATGGCGGGACTTATCCCGAAAACGGTTGACCTTATCCTCAATGCTGGGGCAATAGCGAGGACCGATGCCCTCGATCACGCCCGAGAAAAGCGGAGACAGGTGAAGATTATCCAAAATGACCTGATGGGTGGTTTCGTTGGTATAGGCCAAATGGCACAATACTTTATTTTGACCGAAGTCGGTATCCTCATTGTCAAAGGAAAAGGGTTCGGGGGGCTCGTCGCCCGGCTGGGGTTCTAACTGAGAGTAGTCGATACTGTCGGCGTGCACGCGCGAGGGGGTGCCCGTCTTAAAACGGCGCATCGAAACGCCGAGTTCTTTTAATTTCTGTTCCAGACCCACGGCGGGCTGCATACCGTCGGGACCTGAGGCAATAACCGTTTCTCCGATAATGATACGGGCATCCAAAAAGGTACCCGTGGCCAGAATGGCGGCTTTGACGGCATACCGTCCGCCGGTGCGGGTAATGACAGCGCAGACTTTCCCGTCTGCCACCTCGATATCCACCACCTCACCCTGACGCAGGGTAAGATTGGGGGTCGTTTCCAGAATTTCTTTCATGCGTAAACGGTAGGCCGAGCGGTCGATCTGCGCACGCAGAGAATAGACGGCGGGGCCTTTGCCCCGATTGAGCATACGGGATTGAATGAAACATTCGTCGGCCACCCGTCCCATCACGCCGCCCAGTGCATCGATCTCCCGCACCAGGTGTCCCTTGGCCGTGCCGCCGATGGACGGATTGCAAGGCATATTGCCCACGGCATCGAGATTGATGGTAAAGACGATCGTCTTTTTTCCCAGCCGTGCCACCGCGATACCCGCCTCAATGCCGGCGTGTCCGGCGCCGATGACGGCCACATCAAATTGTCCTGCCTCGTAAAGTTGCATAACTTTCCTTTCTTACTTTCCTACACAAAATCGGTCGAAGATGGCCTGCACGGTATCTTCGGTCAGCGATTCGCCTGTCATCTCACCCGCCGCCGCTACCGCGCCGTCAATGAGCACCCCTACGGCATCATAAGTCACGCCCATTTGCGCCGCCTGCTCGGCTTCCTGCATGGCTTGCGCCATCTGCCGTATACAGTCGGTCTGTCGCAAGGAGAAGATCAGCCCTTCGTCAATCACCGCACCGCCAAAGGCCAATGCCTTGATTTTTTCCTTTAATTGATCCATTCCCTGCCCTGTTTTGGCAGAAATTTCGACAAAATGTTTATATTTATCTTTAATATACTCTTTGTTTATCTTTTCGTCCAGATCGGTTTTGTTGATTACGGCGATCGATCGGGACTTATCAACCGCTTCGATCAGATCGAGATCCTCTTGCATAAGTTGGCGTGAAGCATCGAACAGACAAAGAATGACCGCCGCCTGCTCGACCGCTTTCCGGCTTTTCTCCACACCGATGCGCTCGACGGGGTCGTCGGTCTGCCGCAGTCCGGCCGTATCCAGCAGGTTGATGCGAAGATCATCCAGCACGATCGACTGGGTCACGACATCGCGGGTGGTACCGGGAATATCGGTAACGATCGAGCGGTCGGACTGCGCCAGCCGATTCATTAAAGAGGATTTTCCCGCATTGACGGCGCCGCACAAGCACACGTCGGCACCCTCTCTCACCTGCTGACCCGTCTGCGCCCGACGCAACAGATCCTGCGCCAGTGTTTGGGCCTGATTGAGATCGTCTAATAATTCTTCAAGGGGATAATCTCCAATATCGTCGTCGGGATAATCGACATAGGCATACAACCGAGCGGTAATGGAAAGCAGATTCTCCCGCACCTGCCGCATTTCCTGATACACCGCTCCGCATAAATGGGCGGCTGCCGCGCGCATCTCGGCGGGCGAACGGGAATCGATCAATTCCATGACGCCCTCGGCCGCCGTCATGTCCAGTTTGCCTGCCAGAAACGCCCGACGGGTAAATTCGCCGCGACCCGCCATGCGAGCCCCCTGTGCCAGGCATAACCGACACACTTCCTGCGCCAGCACGGGCGAGCCGTGCAGAGAGATCTCCGCCACATCCTCTCCCGTATAGGAGGCGGGGCTTGCGAAATAGGTGACTAAGCAATGATCCAGTTTTTCTCCCTTTTCATTGACCACGAACCCCAGTACGGCTCGGCGGTCTTGTAACGGTTTGGTAAAGATCGCCTCGGTAATCTCCCTTGCCCGTTCGCCCGACAGGCGTAACATGGCCGTGGCCGACCGCCCCGGCGGCGTCATCAATGCTACAATCGTATCCATTTTCATCACCCTTCGCCTATGTATTCATATTATTATATAACAAAAGCCCCGAACTGTGCAAGAGTTCGGGACCGACTATTATTGTTTTTCGGGAAAAAGTGAGATCACCGGCGCAGGACCTGTGCAAATTTCCTCTCCCTTACATTGCAACTGTTCCAACTGCCGACGAATCTGCATCGCCTGCATCCGTCCGCTCGGCATGGAAAGAGCGGCACAGATATCGCTGATTCCGTTAAATAAATGATAATAGGCCTCTTTGTAATTGAGTGGTTCCATTTGGTTTTCTCCCCTTTTCGTTTGATGTTGACATTATATACCATTTTTTTCCATTCTGCAATACTATATATGTAATTTATTTTTATTTTTTGCAAATTTTTCCTGTTCTTTGTCGCACCCTGTCAGCCTTTGTCGAAAAAGAAAAGAGCCGAAGATTTTCGGCTCTTTTTAAGTTATTCGGTTACTTCTTCGGAAGCGGTTTCTTCCTCTTTTTCGGTGGTGGCCAGATTGACGATCTTGACCGAGTCGGCCAGTTTCATCAGGCGCACACCCTGTGTGGCACGGCCGATGAGGCTGACATCCTTGGCGGCCATACGAATGATAATGCCGTCAGAAGAAATGAGCATCAGGTCCTCATCCTCGCTCACCGTACGGATGCCCACGACCTTGCCGGTCTTATCCGACAGTTTGTAGTTATGGATACCCTTACCGCCACGGGACTGGATCTTATACTCGTCGGGATTGGAACGCTTACCGTATCCTCTTTCGGTTACGGTGAGCAGGGTCTTATTCTCGCCGGCCAATTCCATACCGACAACCACGTCATCGCCCTGCAGGCGGATGCCGCGCACACCCATGGTCACACGACCCATCGGACGGGCATCGTTCTCGTCGAAGCGGATGGACATACCCTCACGGGTACCGATAAAGAGAGTGTCGTTGCCGTGGGTCAACTGCACGCTGACCAGATCGTCGCCCTCATCCAGAGCGATGGCACGCAAGCCGCCCTTACGAACGTTACTGTATTCACTGATAGCCGTTCTCTTGATGATACCGCGACGGGTGCACATGGTCAAGTATCCGTTACCGTCATGCTCGGTGCCGCGGATGATGGCGCTGACCTTTTCCTCGGCATCCAGTTGCAACAGGTTGACAATGTTCATACCCTTAGACTGGCGGCTTCCCTCGGGAATCTCATAGCCCTTGATCCGGAAGACACGGCCGCGGGTGGTGAAGAAGAAGATATAATCATGGGTACCGCCCACGATCAGTTTCTCCACATAGTCTTCCTCACGGGTCGTCATGCCGGTCACGCCGCGACCGCCGCGCTTCTGGGCGCGATAGGTGTCGGCCGTGACACGCTTGATATAGCCGTTATGGGTCATGGTGAAGACACAGTTTTCTTCGGGGATGAGATCTTCCACATCCAACTCTCCGGCAATCGGGTCGATTGCCGTACGGCGCTCGTCGCCGTACTTATTGCGCATGGCCAGCTGCTCCTCTTTGACAATGGCCATGACCTTGGTATCGTCGGCCAGAATCACGGTGATCTCCTCAATGCGACCGTGGATCTGGTTGAGTTCCGCTTCCAGTTTTTCAATTTCCAGACCGGACAGTTTACCTAACTGCATCTGTACGATGGCCGTAGCCTGCAGATCGTCCAGATCAAATCGCTCCATTAAGCGAGCCTTGGATTCGGGAATGTTCGCCGAAGAACGAATGATCTTGATGACCTCGTCGATATGGTCGCAGGCAATCTTAAGCCCTTCCAAAATATGGGCACGCTCTTGCAGTTTCTTCTTTTCAAAATTTAAGCGGCGAACCGTGATGTTGCGCTGATGGTCGATATAGCAATCGAGCATCTCGCGCAGGGTCATCGTCTTAGGAATGCCGTCTTTCAGTGCCAGCATATTGACCGAGAAGTTATCCTGCAAACGGGTGTACCGATACAGGTTGTTGAGCACCACCTGCGGATTGGCATCACGCTTAAGCTCGATGACGATCGACATACCGTTACGGTCGGACTCGTCACGCAGATCGGAAATACCCTCGATCTTCTTGTCCTTGACATACTCGGCAATGGTCTTGATCAGTTCGGCCTTGTTGACCATGTAGGGAATCTCGGTTACCACAATGCGGAACCGATCGCCCTTCATCTCCTCGATCTCGGCCTTGGCCCGTACCGTGATCTTGCCGCGGCCGGTATAATAGGCCGAACGGATACCCGAGAAGCCTTGAATAATACCGCCGGTAGGAAAGTCCGGCCCTTTTACGATCTGTAATAATTCATCAAAGGACAGATCCTTATTATCAATGATGGCCACAACGGCATCGATCAGTTCGCGCAGGTTGTGGGAGGGGATGTTGGTTGCCATACCGACGGCAATACCCATCGACCCGTTAGCCAGCAAGTTGGGAATACGGGTGGGCAGTACGGTCGGTTCGGGGTGGCGCTCGTCGAAGTTGGGCTGATAATCGACCGTATCCTTATCGATATCGGTCAACATTTCGGTAGCGATCTTGGCCATGCGAGCCTCAGTGTAACGGTAGGCCGCCGGCGGGTCACCGTCGACCGAACCAAAGTTACCCTGACCGTCTACCAAAGGATAGCGCAGGGAAAAGTTCTGCGCCAAACGCATTATGGTATTGTAAATTGATGTATCGCCATGGGGGTGATATTTACCCAACACGTCACCGACGGTGGTGGCACTCTTGCGGTAAGGCTGATTGGGAGCCAGACCGGCTTCGTGCATGGTATAGAGGATACGGCGGTGAACGGGTTTCAAGCCGTCGCGCACATCGGGCAGGGCGCGGGCGACGATAACCGACATCGAATAGTCGATATAGGCCGCTTTCATTTCCTTGACGATCTCAATCGGAGAGATCTTGCCATGTTCTACAACATCAAATTCCATTGTATTCTCTCCTCCTTATACGTCAAGATTGCGCACATACTGTGCGTTCTGTTCAATGAATTGGCGACGGGGTTCTACCTGATCGCCCATCAAAATGGTAAAGATCTCGTCGGCTCTCACCGCATCCTCGATCTCCACCTGCAACAGGGTTCGGGTTTCGGGCTTCATGGTGGTGTCCCCCAACTGTTCGGGGTTCATTTCACCAAGACCTTTGTAGCGCTGCACGGTAGCATCGCGACCGATCTCGTTGAGTGCCGCTTCCCGCTCCGCCTCATTATAGGCATAGCGGGCATTTTTCCCTTTGAAAATTTTATATAAGGGCGGCTGGGCCAAGAAGATGTGACCTCGCTCGATCAGCGGGCGCATGAAACGGAAGAAGAAGGTCAGCAACAGGGTACGGATATGGGCACCGTCCACGTCGGCATCGGCCATGATGATGATCTTGCCGTAGCGCAACTTTTCAATATTGAAATCTTCCCCGATACCGGTACCGATGGCCTGAACCAGCGGCCACAGTTTATCGTTGTTATAGATCTTATCCAGTCGAGCCTTTTCGACGTTGAGCATTTTACCCCACATCGAAAGGATGGCCTGATTTTTACGGTCGCGGCCTTCCTTGGCCGAACCGCCGGCCGAATCACCCTCGACGATAAACAGTTCCGATTTCATCGGATCTTTTTCCTGACAGTCGGCCAACTTGCCGGGCAGAGCCATGCTCTCCAGAGGTCCTTTACGGGTGGCTTCTCTGGCTTTGCGAGCCGCCTCTCTGGCACGCTGGGCCTGCAGGATCTTATCAACGATGGCGCGGGCAATCTGGGGATTCTCCTCCAAAAAGTCAGCCAACTTAGTAGAGACCAGTTCATCCACCATGGTACGCATGATCGAGTTGCCGAGTTTGGTCTTGGTCTGTCCCTCAAACTGCGCCTCGGTGAGTTTGACCGAAACGATGGCGGTCAAGCCCTCACGCGTATCCTCGCCCGACATATTCTTGTCTTTCTCTTTCAAAAAACCTCTGCGGCGGGAATAGTCGTTAAAGACACGGGTGAGCGCCGTCTTAAATCCCGTTTCGTGCATACCGCCTTCGGTGGTATTGATATCGTTAGCAAAGGAAAGCAGCAACTCATTATAGGAATCGTTGTACTGCATGGCCACTTCGGCCTCACAATCGTCTTTAGCCACCTTGAAATAGATGGTATCATGCAGGGCGGTAACACCCTTTTTCTTATTGAGGTATTCGACAAAGCCTTTGATACCGCTTTCGTCAAACAGTTCGGTGGTTTGCTCCTTACCCTCTCGCTCGTCGGTGAGAATGATATGAACACCGGCATTGAGGAAGGCTTGTTCACGCAGGCGGGTCAAAAGAATATCGTATTCATATACCGTGGTTTCGGTAAAGATCTCGGGATCGGCCTTAAAGGTAACGGTAGTTCCCGTACCGCCCGATTCTCCGATAATTTTTACAGGGCCGTCGGGCACGCCACGCTTAAAGGATTGCATATGGCGGTGACCGCCGCGGCACACCTCTACCCTAACCCACTCGGACAGGGCGTTGACAACGCTGGCGCCCACACCGTGCAGACCGCCCGATACCTTGTATCCGCCGCCGCCGAATTTACCGCCGGCGTGCAGTTTGGTATATACCACTTCCAGCGCCGAGAGTCCGGTATGTTTCTCCACATCTACGGGAATACCACGTCCGTTATCTTCAACCGAGATGATATCTCCCTCTTGGATGGTGACCTTAATATGGGTACAATAGCCGGCTAAGGCTTCGTCGATAGCATTATCTACGATCTCATAGACCAGATGGTGCAATCCTCTTACGCTGGTGGTACCGATGTACATACCCGGACGCTTACGAACGGCTTCCAGACCTTCTAAGACCTGAATTTGTTCCGCGCCGTAGTTCTGTTTGTTCTCGTTATCAGCCATAATATGTCCTTTCTTACTTGAGCGTGGCGATTCTCTTTTTCAGAGTGGCCGCGCTTAAATTTGATAGAAATGTTCTTTCTCCGTAAAACCCCGAACATACCACAAAGGATCGGGGCAAAGTATCGGAAACGGTAATCAACCGATTTTCTTTTTCCGCTAAATTTAAATATTTTCTTGTGGCTTTTCCTACTGATGAGGTATCCAGATCAAAAATACCGATGATATCCTTTTCGTTGATCAGATAATCTTCGCCTAAATGTAAAAACATCAGATAACCTCCGTTTTTCCGTCTGTTACCTTTAGGATGGCGGCTCCGTTGGGGCGGGCTTGCCGTCCGCAGTCGGTAATAATCACCTGATAATCCCGAATGTGACTGAGAATAAATTCTTTTCTTCCTTCGTCCAGTTCACTCAGTACATCATCCAGTAAAAAGACGGGTTTTACTCCCAATCTGTTTTTTATCACTTCACACTCGGCCAATTTCATGGCAATCACGGCCGACCGTTTTTGTCCGGTTGAGGCAAACCGTTTGGCCGGTACTCCTCCGATCAAAATTTCCACATCGTCCCGATGGGGACCGATCTCGGTCACTCCGGTATCCCAATCCTTTTTACGGGATCGTTTCATAGATTGATAAAGGGGACCAAATATTTCTTCTTCGGTTATTCCCGTTTTGTAATAGGAATTTTTATATTGGATACTTAAATTTTCTTTACCCGACGAGATCTCCTGCATCATGGTATCGGCGGCCTTGTTTAATTCTTCCATATACCGTCCTCGTTCTAAAATGATGCGGGCGGCACGGCGGCACAGTCCTTCATCCCAGACATCCAAGGTCTGTTCGGCCGTGGAAGAATATCCGCCCTTTAATAATGCGGCGCGGGAATTGAGAATTTTATTATACTGAGATAGGGTTGCCGTATATATCTTTGAACACTGACACAGGGAGATGTTGATCATGCGTCTTCTCCGCTCGGGAGAACCGCTGATAAATCCCAGATGATCGGGCTCGAACAATACCGTTACAAAACCGCCGATCAGATCGGAGGAACGGGAAATCTTATCGGCACCGATATAAATCTCTTTTCTTCTGCCCCGCTGCAGTTGAATCTGCATGGTGCGGGTCACACCCTCACAGTCGGCCTTAAATTTCAGCCCCGCTTTATCCGCCTCAAAGGCGATCATATCCCCGTCCGAAGCTCCGCGAAAACTTTTGGCGCAGGAAAATAACCAGATGGCCTCAATGATACTGCTTTTTCCCTGTCCGTTATCTCCAAGGATCAAGGTAATATCATGATCAAGATCGATCTCTTGGGGTTTGAGGTTGCGAAAGGATTGGACGGCTAATTTCAGTGCTCTCATTAGTCAGAGGTTTTGGCGTATTTTAAGGGAACGACGATAAAGGTAAAATCATCGCCCGTTTCCGGCTTGATCACGATCGGTGACAGAGGAGAAAGAATCTCAAAACGGATCTTTTCACAGTCGCAGGCTTTGAGGGCATCCAATAAATAACGGTTATTGAGTGCCAACTCGCAACCGTCGCCCTCCATCTTGGCTTCCACACGGTCGCGCACACGGCCTTGGGACGAGGAACAGTAAGTGTTTACATAACCTTGTTCAAATCGCATGATCAGCGGGCTTCTCAGTCTTTCATTGATCACCACGCTGACTCGGTCTACCGACTCTATCATTTCATCCACCAAAACCACAGCCGTCATGGCCTTTTCATTGGGGATAACCGAAGAATAGGTGATGAATTTTCCTTCCATCAGACGGGCAACAAAGGTAATATTTCCTTTGGCAATGCGCAAATGTTTTTGAGAAACGGTAATTTCAATATTTTCATCCGTTTCCTTTATAATGCGACCCAGTTCAGCCACGCTGCGACCCGGTACCACAAATTCATAATCGCCTTCAATGGGCTTGATCAGTTTTTCGTTGGATAAGCCCAAACGGAACCCGTCTACCGCCACGGCTCGAATATTATCGCCGTGAATTTCGAAGAGTACACCCATTAAAATGGGACGGGCATCGGTAAGAGCTACGGCAAAACTGGTTCTCTTGGTTAGGTTTCTAAGGCTTTCATAGGAAAGAGTTAAGGTCTTATCGGCATCTACCTGAGGCAAGGCCGGAAATTCCGAGGGATCGATCCCCATCAGCGAACTTTCCGCATCTCCGGAAAGAATGGTAGCCGTCAGACGGTCGGAGGTAGAGAGCACCATCATTTCTTCCGGCAGTTTACGAACTACTTCGGAGATGGTACGCACAGGCAGAACGATACTGCCCGGCTCATCGACCCTCCCTTCGCAGGTTACACAAATGCCGATCCCGCCTCCGATATCATAACCGGTAACGTAGATCACACCGTCGATGGCTCGGATGAGCAATCCTTCCAATGCCTCAATCGTGGTTTTGGGATTGACGGCACGGGAAGCGGTAGCAATGGCTTCGGAAAAGGATGCGGTTTCACAGGTGAATTTCATAAAAACCTCCACTCTCTAATTACGAAGATAAAAAGAGAAAAGAAATAAACTTTAGATAGTAGTATTGGTATAGGTTGTGGAAATGGTGTAAAACGGGTAGTATGCCCGAAATACAAGAAAAATATACAAGGAAAAGAAAGGGAAACGGAAAAAGGAAAAAGGGAAAAGAATAAGGGAAAACATAAAATTTGGGAAAACTGTGGAAAATGTGCTGTGGAAAGGGGAGAAAACTGTGGAAAACTGTTTTATCAGAAAGAAAAAAACAGGAAAAAGATGCAAATCGTGTAAAATAGAAGACTAAAGTTATCCAATCCCATGTGGAAAACTACGAAAAAATGAGCATTTACTTACCTTTAACCGTGTTGATAATGTCGTTGATCTGCAAGGAAAAGGCCGAATTGGTATCGACCAACTGTTCGATTTTTTTTATGGAATGGTGGACGGTACTGTGGTCGCGCCCATCGAATTCATCGCCGATCTGAGGCAGGGACAGCCCGCACACCTCGCGGATGATATACATACACACCTGACGGGCCATGGTGATATTGGAGGTGCGCTTTTTCGACTTGATATCATCGGCCGAAATGTTGTAATAGCGGGCTACTTCGGTAATGATACGGTCGATCACCGCTTCGACCGGCTCGTTGGTGTTGAGTACATCGGCCACGGTAGATTGGGCAACGGCCAGAGAGGGATTGATATTGTTGATCAACTTGAGAGCCTGTATTTTTTTAAGGGCACCCTCTAATTGACGCACATTGTTTTTCAGTTTATTGGCCAAAAATTCGACCACGTCTTCGGGTAGGGTCAGATTCAGAGAGGCGGCTTTCATATTGATGATAGCCATGCGCAACTCAAAGTCGGGCACCTGAATATCGGCCATCAAGCCGCTTTCAAAACGGGTGCGCAGACGGTCGCTGAGCTGCTGGATCTCTTTGGGAGGACGGTCGGAAGCCAGAATGATCTGCTTATGGGCGCGGTAGAGAGAATCGAAGGTATGGAAAAATTCCTCTTCGGTTTGGATCTTACCGCCGATAAACTGGATATCGTCGATGAGTAAAACGTCGGCCGCGCGATACTTTTCACGGAAAGCGTCCATGCTGTGGTTTTGCAGGGCCGCCACCATTTCATTGGTAAAATCTTCACAATTTTTATATACCAGATTGGCATTGGGATTTTTTCTCTTAATGGTGGACATGATGGCAAACATCAGATGGGTTTTACCCAGACCCGAACCGCCGTACAAAAACAGAGGGTTATAAGCAGAGGCGGGGTTGTTGGCTACCGCCTGCGAGGCGGCATGGGCAAAACGGTTGGAATTACCGACCACGAAATTATCAAAGGTATACTCCTCGTTGATGCGCAAAGAGATCAGCGAGTTTTCGGGGGCCAGTACCCCTTCATCGTCGGCTTCATTTTCAATATCGACGATCAGATCGACATCCACCTGAAAGCCGATGGTCTGCGCCAAAGATTCTTTAATCAAAGAGTAATATTTTGCCTTGATGATCTCCCAATAAAAATTATTGGGGACGGCAAGGGTGGCTACCTCGCCCGTGATCTCGACCGGACGGATCTGACTGAGCCAGACTTCGATCGAAACCGGATTGGTAACCTTTTGCGACATGACTTCCATGCAATTATTCCAAATGTCTTTAAACGATGCCATAATATACCCCTTATGTTTATAATCTTGATTTTTGTGTTTCCTGCGGGACACCCCGTTGGAGAGATAAAAGAAGAAATACAGGTAAAAGGGCGCAAAGACCCCTTTTTAGCCATATACTGCATATATTATAACATATAATAATATAAGAAGCAAATATTTATTTAATAAATTTGACAAGTATGGTAAAATAAAAAGGAAAGAAATTTCATGGAGAAAACAGGAATGATTATTAAAATTTTACCTGATAGGTTGGAAACCGAGAGATTGGTGTTGCGTCGGCCGCAAAAGCGGGATACCGAGGCCTTTTATCAATACGCCTCCAAGAAGACGGTGGGACCGATGGCAGGGTGGCAACCCCATCACAGCAATCGGGAGACCAAGCAGATCTTAGCCTATTATGCCAAAGAGGGCAATGTGCTGGCGATCACCGAGAAAGAGCGGGATATTATGATCGGGACGGTGGGGTTGCATAAAGATGATCACCGACCGGGGACGGAGGCGAGGCAGTTGGGGTATGCCCTCTCCCCCGACTACTGGAAAAAGGGGTATGCGACCGAGGCGGCGCTGGCGGTGCTGAAATATGCATTTGAGAGAAATTTATACCGTATCGTGACGGCTTACTGTTATCCCGAAAATATACCGTCGAAGAACCTGTTGGAGAAGATCGGATTTTCCTATGAGGGATGCCTGCGAAAGAGTTATGTGTTATTCGACGGCACGATTCATGATCTGGACTGTTATTCGATCACAGCGGAAGAATACATTGAAAAATATTGCTAAAAAAGACCTCCTTATTTGGAGGTCTTTATTCTTTGATAAACTAAAATACAAATTAGGCCGGTTACCGATCCGGTGACAAGGGAGCAAAGGAGCATGACGGGAAGATAGGAAAAGATAGAAGAGGAGCCGGTGATGAGGGCGGCGCAGGTCAGTTGCCCGACATGGTGCAGGGCGGCGCCGGCCACCGATAGGCCGATGGGAGAAAAGAATTTGGTTTTATGCAATAGCCAGCAGACGAGCAGGGCCAGTATTCCGCCGGCGGCGCTGTAAAGCAAGGATGAGGGGTTGCCGCTGATGAGAGCCGCCAACAACAGGCGTGCGGTCAATACGGCAAAGGACTCGATCGGGCGATAATATAAAAGCAGATAGAGAGAAACGGCGTTGGCGATGCCGAGTTTGACGCCCGGTATGGGGATGGGAATAAAATTTTCCAGCAAACTGATGATCAGTGCCATGGCGGTGAGCAGGGCGCATCGGGTGAGGGTGGTATATCGTTTCATGTTCAACCCCCTATGATCAGATCGCCGCCGTCCAACTGCAGTACCGTGCGGTTGGGCAGGCAGATGCTCGACTGACCGGCTTTGGTCAGCCAGCCGTTTTTGACGCAGGTATGGTCGGGACAGTCGGACGACAGGATGCGCACGCGCATACCCTCAAATTGAATCACGACGCCGTTTTCCAATACTAAGGTATTCTCTTGAGGCAGGATAAATTGACGGTAGACCTGACCGTCTACCGAGATGGTTACCGTTTGTGCTTCTTTCTGCGGGCGGGTCTGATAAAAGGTAAAAATGGCGGCGAATATAACAAGGAGTATAATTAACAAATCACCGAAACGGAAGAAACGTTTCATTTGTTCGCCTCCCGCCGATAGCATTTGAGCAGGCAGGTTTCTTCCGAGCCAAACTTACGGATGGCGGTGCGGGTGCCGACAAAGGTCATGCCGCATTTTTCCATGACCCGACCCGAGGCGGGGTTATCGATATGGTGTTCAGCGGCAATGGCAGAAAAGCCACAGGAAAACAGATGCTCGATAACGGCAGACAACGCTTCGGTCATATACCCAAGATTCCAATAGTCATGACCGATGACGTAGCCGATCGAGGCGCAATCGCCCTCGATCTCGACCACGTCGATGACGCCGATCAATTCCCCGTCATTTTCGATGCCCCAGCGGTAGTCGAAGCCGCTCTCGGCTTGTTCGAGGTAGATCTGCAGCAGATCTTCGGTTTGGGAGAGATCTTCATGAGGAAACCAGCGGCAATAGCGGGACACCCGCTCGTCCCACGTCCAGTTTTTGAACATGGCAGGGGCATCGTCCTTGGTTAAAGGGCGAAGAATCAGACGAGGGGTAGTCAATACGGCCATTTGGGTTTCCTCCTTTTAGGATAGATGAAAGTAGAGTTTGGCTTGTTCTTCGAGTGCCATAGTTAAGCGGGCGGCGGTGCCGTCCCAGTAGGTGCGGGTTATCTGACGGCGCACCGAAGCGGGAAAAAGGGTTTTCATATCCTGCGCATACAAACTGCCGTCGCGGGGGTGTTGTTTCTCGGTTACGGTGAAAGTACCGTCTTGTTCGGTAAGGGTGAAGCGATAGGGAATGGAGTAGCCGCCGTCGGCAAGTAATTTTCCGCTATCCACATAGTAGGTGGTACCCTTGACCCAAGCATAGACCAGAAAATGGTCGGGTTTCTCTTCGATCAAATAGATATGGGCACGGACAAAGGGCGTTCGGTCGTGGGGTACGGTGCCGTCCTGTATCAGACGGTCAAGATCGGCTTGATCCTGCAGGAGCATGGCCGATTCCACCGCTTGATGAATCGTTTCATCGGACAGATCGACGGGCGGGCAATAATCAAAGCCCCAGGTGGAAAACACGGTGGGTTTGTTTTGGCGCATCTGATTGACATCGATCCCAAACAGGGTAGCAAGAGAAAAGAACAGGAGCAGAACGGAAAGCAACACGGCAACAAAGATGCGCTTGGTGCGGCGTTCTTTTTTGCGGGAATCGGTCAGCGCGTCCAGCACGGTATCCTGCGCTTTTTGGGGCAGGTCTTCCCTCTTGATCCGCTCGCCGCACAACAGTTCATTGACCGTAATACCGAGAGTTTCACACAGAGGAACCAACAGGGACAGGTCGGGCAGACCCCGTCCGTTCTCCCATTTGGAGATGGCGCGGTCGGTCACCCCTAAGATGTCAGCCAGTTGGCGCTGCGTGAGATTTTTCTCCTTGCGCAGAAAAGCGATAAAGTTTCCTATTTTTATTTGATCCATGACGGTCACTCCCTTCACGGACAGTATAGCGGGAAGCGGGGAGAAAAGAAACAAACGCTCCGTAGAGATAGTATAGCACGGATGAAAAAAAAGGGCAAGAGAGAAAGAAACGACAATTTCCGCGAGGGAAATTGTCGTTTTCCTATTACTTCTTGGGTTTTTTGATGCGGTTGAGTTGTTTATTGAGTTTGAGGAGTTCTTCCTTGGTAAAGGAGACGTTCATCATGCCCATCATGCTGGTTAGACGCAAGACGGTGAAACCGCCCATCATCTGCATCAGGCCGCCGTCGGCTTTGAGGTCGACTTCAAAACCGCCCGATTTCTTTTCATCTGCCGATTTTTTCTTACCGGCATCCATTTTCTTCTTAATTTTCAGACCCATACGGACAAACCAGAGTTTGCCGCGGGGGGATTCCATGATATCCGAGATCTTGTCATTAAGAGAGAAGCGGCCTTCGGGTGCGTCGATATCAAACCAGTTGAGTACGGCGCCCTGTTCGACCAGAACATAGTCCATATTTCTCTCGGCGACCTTGCAGATCTTACCCTCATCGGTAAACTCGCCGGCGCGGGCGACGAGGGTGCTCTCCCCTACGTTGGGGACATCGAAATAGAAGAAGTGATCTTCGGCCGTCTTCTTGCCCAGACTCTCGCCGTTGACGAAGAGTTCGACCTCGGGGAGGTTGGAATAAACGGTGACTTTGGTGACATCTTCCACGCGGTCAACGTACCGCTTGCCGCACAGATGGACGAAAGGATCGTCGGAGAGCCAGGCTTTATAGGCATAGAAGGCGTCTTTCTTGTACTTGCGGTCGATGGTGACCAGACCCTTATGGTTCTGTCCGTTTTCGCCGCCCTCGGCACGGGCATCGGCGCCGAAGTCGAACATATTCCAGACATGGGTGGCCCACATATACTTGCGGGTAAAGAGTTGTTTGATCAGTTCCTCATGGTAGAGGGCTTGATATTCCTCGGTGTAGTCGCCCTGTTTGGGGTCGCTGGTGTGCCAATTGAGGGCTTCGCATCCGTATTCGGAGCAACCGATGGGGATGGTGGGATGGGTTTCGTGGAACTTGTCGAACCACGGACCGTTCATAGACGTATCGCCGCCGTACCAGCCGAAATAGTGGTTATAAGACACCACATCGGGAATTTGCAAATAGGGATCGTCCATCTTGCACATAGACACTGCGGCGATGGTGGTCAGACGGGTCTTATCCATTTCATGAACCAGATCGTTGAGGATGCGGTGGTTTTCGAGCAGGTCTTCGTCCGAGCCGCCGATGGAGATCTCGTTGGACAGACCCCAGACGACGATGGACGGATGGTTGTAGTTCTGGGTGACCAGTTCTTTCATCTGGGAAACGGTGTTCTCGCGGCCGGCGGGCATATGCTTGGAGATATAGGGAATCTCGGCCCAGATCACCAGACCCTTTTGGTCGCACAGGTCATAGAAATACTGGTCGTGCTGATAGTGGGCCAAGCGGATGGTGGTAGCGCCCACCTCACAGATCAGTTCGATATCCTCTTCATGGTGTTCGGGCAGCAGGGCGTTGCCCACGCCCCAGCGGTCCTGATGGCGGGAGACGCCGCGCAGCGGATATTCTTCGCCGTTGAGAATGAAGCCGTTGTCGGGATCGATGCGGAAGGTACGGCAACCAAAACGGTTACAGACATTGTCAAGCACTTCGCCTTTTTCGACGATCTCGACCTCACAGCAATAGAGGTAAGGATCGCGGCGGCCGTGCCACAGATGAACCTGTTCCAGATCGAACGTGACCTTGGTATCGGTGGTTTCTGCCTTAGCCAGTTCTTTTTCCTCGGCATCATACACGGTATAGACAAGGGTCTGACCCGCTTTGAGGTTTTTGACAAAAACCGCTACCTCGACCTTGGCGTTCTCGCCCTCGACGGTGGGGGTGATCATAAGACCGGGGCCGCCGTAGTAGTCGAGATCGAAGTGGGAGTCATTGACGCAGATCAGATTGACATTCCGATAGATACCGCCGTAGAAGGTAAAGTCGGCCATTTGGGGATAGACGGTGTCGTTGGCCGAGTTATCGACGACTACGGCCAGTTCGGTTTCTTCAGTCAGGGCGTCGGTAATATTAACCCGCCAGGTGGAGTAGCCGCCGTCGTGGTGACCCAACTTTTTCTCACCGACATAGAGGTCGGCCGAGGAGTTGGTGCCGCGGAATTCGATATAATATTGGTCGGCCTTGGGCAGGTCAGCCTTTGTAATCGTTTTGGTATAGAGGCAGGAGCCGCGGAAGTAATCGTTTCCGCCGTCCTGTCCGTCGACAGCGTTCCAGCAATGGGGCAGGGTTACCGCCTCTCCGTCGCGACGCGAAATGTCGGTCGTATCCTTGATAAACCGCCAATTTTCGTTAAAATTGATAATTGTTCTCATGTTTGTCTCCTTGGGTAAAAATGGTATAAATGAAACATAGCACAGGTGCCTGACATAGCAATGCCAGGCACCGAAACGTTGAAAGATCAGGCTTTGGGTTCTTCGGTATCGCGGCCGAGGTCGGCATTCATTTTGGCGAGGGTCTTTTTATCGAGGTTATAGACCAAGCCGAGGCCGATGAACTGGAGGATGGCCGAGAAGAGGAAGGTGGCGGCTACGATGTAGCGCATATTGACGGCCACGTTCCACAGCTGGTTGCCTTCGTTGGCGCCCTCATAGCCGAAAGCGACCATGATAATAAGGACCAAAGAGGGCCCGATGCCCTGGGCGAGTTTGCGGAAGAAGGAGTGCAGCGAATAGACGGTGCCTTCTTCGCGGGTGCCGAATTTCCATTCATTATAATCGATCGCGTCGCCCATCATGGCCCAAGACACGGTGGAATAGATACCCAGACCGAGGGAGAAGAAGAGCTGGCAGATGATATAGATGATCAGATCCAGAGCGGTGTTATTGGGTGTGATAATGAACAGGCCCAGACCGGCTACGATGGAAACGATGGAGCCGAAGGTGGCCAGTTCTTTTTTGCCGAACTTGGCAACGGCGTTACGGGCCAGCGGGGTAAACACCACAATGGGGATCATGGCAAAGAGCTGGACGATACCCGAGATTTGCACGTTCTTAAAATAGGACTGGAAGATGACGGTAACGGCGGTGGTAGCGCCCTGCATACCGATGAACATACCCATGGCGGCAATGGTGGCGCCGACGGCAGGACGGTTTTTCAGGAAGTTGCCGAATGCCTTGAAGACATTAAACTTGGGCATTTCTTCGCCGATTTCCGGAGTGGTATCGACGCGGATCTCGGTATTGCGGATCATGAACTGGAAGCAGAGGAAGCCGAGGATGCCCATGATGAGAGCGGCAATAAAGACGCGTTCGCCGATGAGGTTATTATTCTTGTCATAGATGAGGAACGGCAGGATGACCATCGGGAGCATATTGCCGAAGATGGAGCCGATGGAGCGCCAAGCCGAAAGGGAGGCTCTGTCCTTGACGTCGTTAGAAATGAGGGAGAGCAGAGAGCCGTAGGGCACGTTGGCGATGGTATAGAAAGCGTCCCATACGACATAGCCGGCGATGAAGATGATGAACTTGGCCCAGACAGGAGCGTTGGGGAAAGGCAGGAAGCAGCAGGCGCCGCCAACGATGAGCCCGATGGAGCCGGCAAATATGTAGGCCAAGAATTTGTTGCGTTTATAGGTGCGACGGTCGGCGTCGATAATCGAGCCGATGAGGGGGTCGTTGATCGCATCCCACACCTGAACGATGATGAGAAGAAGCGCGTACCACAGGTCCATACCCATAAACTGTGTCCAGAAGATGGACATGGTGCCTTTGAGTGCAAAACTCATGTTGCATCCAAGGTCACCGGCGGCATAGGCGATGCTGTCGCGAATGCCAAACTTGCGATGCCCGGTAGCATCGACTTTGGGTGCTTTTTTCATAGCGAGAACTCCTTAAAATAAAATATTTTTTGGGGTTATGCTATCTGTAGTGTATCATAAAGAATAAAAAAAGACAACTCAATTTGTTAACATTTTTTGAATTGGAACAATGTTCCTTTTTCATAATAAATTAGTAAAAAAGAGACTTTGCAAAAAAGCAAAGTCGCCAGTAAAAAGATTTACTTTCTTAAATCTATCCCAAAAAACGCTAATACATCACGCCAATTAATAATTCCGTAGATAATCAAAGATAAAGAATTGATTATCAGTCCGGATATGGGCAAGTAGGGCAAAGCCGAGGGGTCATCGTATATGAGAATACCCAAAAACCCACCGTAAAGGAATAAGCCAAAGCCTAGAGCAAGAAGTTTACCCAAAATGCCCCTACCTTTATCGATAGAACGGACAGAGGGAAAAATACCAACAAAAAGCCCGCTTATGATGGGGATTACAAGGACGAGGTAGATTGTAGTAACAACATGGAATCCAGCGTCGTTAGCTCGCCTGAAATAAGCAGATATGACAGGAAGATGTATGATAACAAGATAAGGAATGACAATAAGGATATTGGTGGTAAAATTCCTTAATATGAGCGCATAAGGAACAACAAATACATACATGGCAATCAGATTAGTAATTAGGGCTAACCAATAGCTTTTCCTAGTCATCTTGCCTTTGTAGTTAAATGTATTTTTCCATAGTTCAAACCAGGCATTAATCATATAATATTATACCTTCAGTATGTGTTAGTTGACTTTAGTGAAAATCAACGGATATAAATTCATCTCTTCCGCATCTACAGAATCATCGCCGAAGGAAGCTAAAAGGGTTAATGAATTGTCCGAAATCTCATAGGTTTCATATACATCCTCATCAATGGCGGTATCTAAGCTGGCCGAGCGAAAGAGCTTTCCATTTTTGACTTCAAAAGTACCCTCCGAGGCAAATCCATCCATGATTTCTGAGAAAACGTCATCACCAAAGGCTTCCTCAACCAGAGAGTCCATGTCCACACCGGTATCCTCTAAAACTTCATCCACAGACAACAACAGTCCCGAGGCGGCAATATAATCTTTAAAATACTCAGTAAAGCCTTTTTTGAGGTCTTTTTTGACATCTTCAAAGGCTTTCTCGGCCTGATCTTCGTCGGCAAACATGCGACATGTGCCGTCGTCATTAAATGTCATTTTGATAACAAGCGAGAAATCATCAACCTCTAAGTAATCGGCCATTTCCGGATCTTCGTCAAAGCTTTTATTCAGAAAATCCGACATATCAATAGTGGTTTCCCATGTGCCGATAAATTTTTTCTGTTCCCCGCATCCGGTTAGGGAAAGTATTAAAACCAATGCTACAATAAGGCTTAAGACGGACGTTATTTTTTTCTTCATTTTTATTTCTCCTATTCTTATTCGTTTGTATATTTATATTCTTCGCCCTGAAAAAACGGGGATATTTCTCGTGACTCACAAATAAAAGGCTCAGCGGCAAAGAATGCTTGTTGTTTGCTTGTATCCATGAAGTCATAGACATTCATAAATTATAGTGGTATCCCGTTGGTTAAGATAGTTGCCACAACCCGTGAATGGAAAAAGAATCAGTATTGTTTATGCCGTCGATATCCATATTGATATGGATGCTATTGTCAAAAGAAATAAGGGAGGCATCAATCTTATAGGTGCTGTCCAAATATGTTCCCGTACCGTCAGTGGTATATCTATTTGTTTCTTCATTAAGTTGAAGGGAAAGACGAGCAATTTCTACCTTTTCACGTAATCCGAACAAAACTACAAGTTCTTTAGATTCGGTAATCTCAAAGGAATATGAATTCTCTTCTTTTAAATAGGTACCGGCCATAAGTTCGGTTGATGGAGATATGACCTTCCCGTTAAATTTTATAGATTCCTTATTGAAAAGGGTACAGATTACTGTGGTAATATTTTCTTCTGTACATATGCTCTTATAAAACATAGCGGAGTCTGTTTTTTGAGGATCTTTACAAAGGCCTCCGTAAAAATTGTCTTCACCGGACAGGGAAAGGTTAAAATACTTCATTTCTCCTTTGATTTCTAATTCTTCCAGGGAGTCAGCACAAAAATCGGTGGAATGAAATTCATTCATGGTGCTGGGGATGCTTATTTTCTTAACACTTTTTGTGAAGGAAAAAGCAGAGGTTCCTACAAACTCAATGCTTTCAGGAATGATAATTTCTTCTAATGCTTCGTCCGAGGTAAAGGCTCCTTTTTCTATTGTTTTCAAGCCGTTGGGTAAGGAAGCTTTTTTTAAGTTGCGGCAATAGGCAACTGCAGATTCGCCTATTGTTTCCAGTCCTTTGCCAAAATCAATTTCTAAAATACTGTCGTTGTATGCAAAGGCAAAATCTTCCAAGATTTTTACGGTGTCAGGTAAAGTGATTTTTGTGATTCCCTCATTGTTTCTGATAATTTCTTTGCCTACCGAAACAACGGTATTATCTCCGTTTTTTTCAGGGACAATAATTTCGGTGTCGGTACAAGACCCCAATCCAATCCATGTGCACGTTCCGTCACCGTTGGATTGGAATTCAAGACCGACGCTTGCCTTTTTGCCGCAAGCGGAAAGGGTAAACAGTAGTGAGGCAGTTAATGCCAAAAGCATGACCAGTGAAATTATTTTCTTCATTTTTAACTCTCCTTTTCATGTTTATCTTGTAAAATTAAGAAATCAATTGTCAAAGTATTCTGAAAAGCGTTTTTTCGCTTCTACTAAGGATATTTCTTTGTTTTTATAATTTTCTGGATACATTCCATCTTTTCCATCCATAGAGAGAGCACTTTCGTTATAATCAGAATTATCTATGCAAATGCAATCTTTTATATATATTTTATCTGTTTCAGAATGAGCGATCAATGAACCAGCGTCCTCAAAATCTCCGCATATTTCCCCAAAACTATAGCAAGTATACATACTCAAACTACTGTTGTGCAACTCGCCAATAATACCGGCAGCCTTGTGCCCTAGATCATAAGTAGGATAAACCCGACCTTCTTTTTTTGAGATCTCTATTTTACCAGCATTAATACAGTCGCTTACAACAAACGTTTTATCATAATGACCTTCTTTAGTTGTTGCAACTATTCCACTTGCGATCACAGAACCTGTAATATCTCCAAAATTTGTGCACATATCAATAGTTACATTAGGTGTGATTTCGCCTACTATACCACCACAAACTCCTTGGTATTCTATCCAGTGCGCATCGTCTTTTTCTGTGTAAGCATAAGCATAAATTTCCGCATTATTAACACAACCAGAAATACTTCCTGTATTCTTCTCATGTTTCATTAAACCAACAATACCGCCACAAACCACACTTATATAACCTTCACCGGTTTCGTTGGTATTATAAAGAACAGAAATATCATTAGTACATGAGCTGATCATTGAATTCTGCGCATATCCAACCATACCGCCGATATAAAAATCCCCAACAGTATCTTCATGCAGCCCTTTTATAGATATATATCCGGTTGCGCTACAACCCATTATTGAGCCCTTTACAGTATTTGCAATGGAACCAAGATAATAATCATAGTAAGCACGTTCGTCATGTGAGCTGTCAAATTCAATTTCTACATTTTCTAATATAAGTCCGGAGATTTCTTTGCATTTATCAAACAACCCCGATTTTTGAGAGCGCAGATTGGAAATAATGTGCCCGTTTCCGTTAAAGTGCGCATCGTTTGATAGGCCTGCCCAATTTGAATAAGAAGATAAGTCTAAATCTTCCATCAAAATGTAATTCATTGCCGTGTTGGACTCGATTCTGAGCAGATCCTCGATCGTATAAATGCCGACATATCCATCGGGCACTTCGGTGATAGGAGTGATTGTATATGCGCCAGGCACAGGACCTTCATCCAATTCTATGTTATCAGTGTAGTTGCTTTTATCTGTTGGCTTCTGTCCCACATGTTGTGATGGGTTAAGGGGCGTTATGCTGCAAGCACACAAGGAAAATAAAATGGTTGATACTGTAAAAAGTACGGCTAAATTTTTCATAAAAACTTATACACATCCTTTGTTATGGCGTGAGGAGAGATCCTCTCGATTTAACTTTTTAAAAGCTCTTTCTTTTTTGTGTCAAATTCATCTTGGGTAATAATGCCACCGTCTAATAGCTCTTTATATTCTTTTAATTGTTGTGGTATAGAGTTCAATGGTTCAGGTTTAGTAAAAATCGACGGTGCGACCTGTTCTTTTTCTTTTTGCTTTAATAATACTAATTGCTGTTGAAAATCTCTGGATTCCTGTTGAGTAATCCAGCCCATGTCAAAGGCAATGCCGCCGCCTGCATAGGAAATTTCAAAAACGGAATAGGTGGTTTTCCTGTGCCAATATAAGAAAAACAGTCCAATTAAACCCGGAATCAAGAATATGAGGAGGGCAATCATCACATCAGAGAAATCATCGGTCATCGTCTGTCCTGTGGCTGCACAGGCAAACGCAATGAGCAGCAAATGACCAACACAAGCACCGGAAACAATTAATAATATTCGACCAAGAATTCTAGCCCATCTGGAACTGTTATGTATATATCCAGTCCCTGTAACATCTTTTAGATCGACCGTTTTTTCTTCGGTTTTGGAATAAAACCCTTTGCCTTTGCGAATCAGGCATTTACCCTTAAAATAGACTCGTTTATCGGATAAAATAGCAAAGCCGTTACCTAATACGCCGGTGGAGATAAACGTTTGCAAAAAATTATTACATAAAATACTTTTTATGTTCTCAGTCGGGTCGATCAATAGTGCTTTTGCTTTTTCAATATTTGAATCGTCTATCTTACATTTGGTAAGATGGGGGGAGAAAATAGGCGGAGCATCCATCGGCGTGTCCATTGGCAGCAGAGGGGGCTGGTTTTGTCTGACTCCACACCAAATACAAAAGGCCGAACCGTCCTCCAATTGCTTTCCGCAATTCATACAATACACACAAATCACTTCCTATTAAGAAATTTCTATATGCTGACATAGCTGAAGACCAATACTGTTAGTCCTTACCTAACATTATATACAAAAAGGGACAAAAGTCAAGTGTAAATCGTTAGTTAACGCCTAACATACAAAGAGAGAAAAGTTTGATAAAATTTTGTTAGGTGGTGACTAATATGGGGGCAATTCATAAACATATTGAATTTGACACGGATATTTATGGCACGATTCGACAGAATATAAAACATTACCGAAAAGAAAAAGGAATGACCTCCGCTGAATTGGCGGAGGCCACCGGATTGTCTCACGATTTCATAAGGCAATTGCAAAGTAATAGTAAAAAGACCTATAATTTTTCAGTAGAAACCTTTTATAAAATCTCAGTGGTTTTAGATGTGAGCATGGATGCGTTGATTAAGAAACTATAAAACACAAAATGCATTGAATGGGTGGCGTAGGACTCGAAGGTGCTGCGCACCCCCTTTTGCGGTGCCCGAAAAAATGGTCGGTTGCAAAGGGAATAGTGAAGAGTGAAGAGGTAATAAGTAAAAATTCTGAATGCAAATGCATTCAGAATTTTTGGCGGAGAAGGAGGGACTCGAACCCTCGCACCGGGGTTTA
>JAZNYQ010000111.1:0-2383 GCA_045594545.1 Eubacteriales bacterium
CATTGACCGGCTGAGAGAAGTCGATACGGATCTGGGTATCGGAGATGACCGTTGCCTTCGACGTGATCGTAACCGGCGTATAGACCTGTTCTACTTCGAAACGGGCACGGTCAAGTCTGCCGTTGAACAGGTTGCCTTCGAGAGCGATGCGGTCATCGTCGGCACGGACAATATTATTGATATGCTGATCGAATGTGCGAGCATCGTCTCCGTTTTCTTCATAGGTAAAGAGCAATTTGCCGCCTGCGGCTTCCCAGTCATAAGCAAGCAAGTCGTTAATGCCGTTAACGGGAGCGCCTACACGGCCGCCGATGGCGTAACGAACCACCGTCTTATCCTTGCTTATATTGAGTATGGTTGCGGCCCACTGCATGGGCATGTTGTCGATCTGCTTATAGGCTACCGAACCGTCGGCACCGGCAGACTCGGTGGTCGGGTTGCCGTCGGCATCCGTATACATCAGTTGACCATCGGCATTGACCTGCTTGGTCGCCAAGGTAAATTCCTTGGTCAGGGTATTATAATATACCAGTTCCGATCCCTGATAGAAGCGAAGTGCCGTATACGGATTGGACAGGAACTCAACAGGACCCGAGAAGGTGACTTCGATGACGGCATCGGAAATCGCCTTGACCGAAACCACGCTCAGTTCACCCTTAATGACCTCGCCCTTGATGTCGATATAAATGCCATCCCAGCCGGCATCTCGCAAGGGATATTCAATAATCGGAGAGCCGTCTGCGCCCTGATAGGTTTCCACATAGCCTTGAATGGCATTCCCTTTTTCTTCCATGCAAAGCTTAAACGTTCCGTTATATTTCGCCTTGATCTTGCCCCACTCGCTGTCGGCGGCAGGCTCAAGCAGGTCGGCCAAATCGTGCACACCGTACAGACCGGCGCCGCCCAAGCGACCGTTGACCTTGGTCTTGGCATCGTTGGCATACTCCAGCACCGTTGTCCATTGCAAAGCCTGACCGTTGGTTGCGGTGCTTACGGTATCGGTATCGGCATGATAATAGAGCAGGTTGCCGTTTTCATCCACATAGCGGATGCCTCGATATCCGTCACCCATGTTGACCGGCTTGGTCCAGGTGAAGGTGAAGCTGTTCTGGCCGGTAATGGTGGCGGCCCAGTTTTTAACCTTAATGGTCTTCAGGGCAGCACAGCTGTCTACATCACACCAGACGCGTCCGGAGATCACAGAGGTTCCCCAGAACGAGTGCATATAAGGAGAAAGCACTCCGTCTTCGGTTGCCACAATATTGTCATTGACAGGGATTTTACCGACATTGGTAACGTAGCCGGTCTCCATCTCAATTCTCATACGGATCGCCCAGTTGTCCGTATCTTTTTTCGCGTTAAATTTCTCCATCATGGTATTGTATTTTGCGGGGTTCACCATACCAATGATCTGATTATCGCTAAACTTCTTGAAATTACCGATCGCAGTCTGAGCCAACGGGTTGCCGCCGGCATCCGCAACAAAGGAATTGGATCCCGTCTGGGAAATGGTAAGGTAAAAGTCGCCGTAATCCTTCAGTTTACCTAAGAGATGATCGACATCAATGTTATGAGAGAAGGTAACGAGCGCCTCTCCTTTTTCATTGATCTTGACGCTTTCCACCGTCACCATCTCGCCAAAGGGAATAACGGCTACATCGCGGGTATTCGTTGAATACTGAGCATCTGCCTGAACCTTAAGCCCCATCTGCTTGGTGCTCGCATTGTATCCCTGTATGTTATCCAGCACGCCGTTTTTAGCGCCGTTGTCATCAATAACCAGTTTCAGGTTATACCCGTTCGGGAAGGAGGCATCCAACAGGGCAACGATATCGTAGTATTTACTGACGCCGTGATTGGGAGTAACATTCAGCACACTGCTGCAGTACAAAGAATTGGGTCCGTTAAAGCGTGCATTACTATTCACGGATAGTTTCCACTGTGCCGCCTGTGAATGGATCGTCAGAACATTTGCGTTGTCATCATAAGCGCGCAAATACATATAAGATCCGCTCCAACCGCCAATACCGGCCAGACCGGTTGTGGAGAACAAGAGCGTGCCGCCATCGGCCACATAGGCCATGGGCTTGAGATAGATCTTATCCTCGACCGAAACATAATAATGTTCCTGCGTCTGCGCGGGGAATTGACCGAAGCTGGCATTGCTCAACATCTTGCCGCTCTTGGTCTTAACCGAGTCGATCAAGCCATTGTTGGCATTTGAAGCCGCATCGCGGAGATAGAAATACAGACCTGCGCCCTGCGCTTTCCAATAGCCGAGGTATCTTTCCGTGATGAACTTCTGGCTGTCATACTGATAGGCGTTGCTGTTATATAATGCCATACGCCATGTCTTACTGTAGGTCGTTCCCTGTGTAAATCC
>JAZNYQ010000112.1:0-5055 GCA_045594545.1 Eubacteriales bacterium
CCCGATGCAGTGATTTTACTGCATCGGGGGAGTATCTTTTTGACCACAGTTTATCCCACTTCTGCTACCGGAACAGACGGAGACAACGGAAATAAAAGCGTCAAAGAGGATGTGCTTTTGATTAGAAAGGGTTAGAAATAACCGGAAATGTCTATAAAGTAGGGCTTTCCTATCATTTGGGAGCAAGATGCTGCAGGTTCGATCCCTGTCACTCGGACCAAAATCGGAAATCCGCTGATGAAAATCAGCGGATTTTTGATTTTGTACTATTCATTTTTCATCATTCATTAAAACGGATTTCTGTAATGAATAATTTGAAAATCTGACCGAATTTTGATGCTCAACCGTCGGCATGGCGTTCTTATCGTTTCTTCCTGTGCTGTGCCATGGCGGCTTTGATCTTCTGTACCTCAGGCGTATCGTCCATGCCCGACAACACCGCCTCATAAAACCCCTTGACGTCAGCATCGCTTAGGATGCAGGCGACCTGACTGTTTTGTACCCCGATCTGCACCAACCGCTCTCTCTCCTGCACCGTCCAATCAGCAAAAGTGCGAAGTTTTGCAATAACGGCATGAGTGCGGGAAAAACTCCCGCTTTCTTCCAGATCAATGATCGCGTTGGCCTTTTCCCTCTCATAAGCATTGCTTTCAGCATCGGCCTGTGCCGTATCCTGCTTGCAGGCGTAATATCTCGACTGCAGCGCTTCGTTGCCTGCCGTTGCCGTAATGATCTGCTTAATTAAGGTATCCAACGGACTACCCTCGGTATAATCGGCCGGCGCAAAATAACGAATGCGACCATCCCGCATCATTTTATGCACCTTAGTCTTGTCCTGCGTTTCGGCATTGTACACACCGATAGCGTGACCATTATAAGAATTGACCAGTTTCATGCAGGGCACATCGGTATCGCTGTCCCCCACATAAACCATATTTCGGAAAGGCACCCGTATCTCCTGCGGGGCAAAGGAATCGTTAACCCGCTGGTCGTTAATGTCCAGTACACCCTTGCTGATGCGGAACAGAAACTGCGTTTTGTTGGTGTAATTGACCACCTGCGCCGGCCATCTGGCCACACCCTTCTCATCGTAGTAAAAGGAACTGGCGTAGATTTTCTTAAAGGCGTGCGCCACCGAAGTGCCTTCGATCATCTCTTTCAGCCCGCAGGAAATGATATAGTGCTCGACGATCACACCATGCTCCTGTCCGTAGGCGCAGATGCGGTCGAACCAATCCTCGACCCCCGCAAACAGCTTCACCTTTGCGCCGTATTCCTGCAAAGTCTTGCGGTTAAACACCATCACCCCTTCGGAGGAGTCAAGCATCTTATACATATAGGCCAAGTTCTGATCCATGCCGTTACCCTCAGCCAAAGCGTTAGACTCTTTCCAGAACTCGTCCACATCATAATTGACCGACTGGATATATCCCTGCGCCTGCATATCATCGGGCGATAACGTCTTATCAAAATCATAGCAAATGGCCAACACCGGCCAATTTTTCGAATCTTGTTGTTTCATGTTCCGCTCCTTTTTTGCTTCCTTATGGTCATTATAACAGAATTTTTTGCTCCAAACAAGACCGGAGAAAGGGGTTCTTTCTCCGGTCAATCTTATTTCTGTATCTGATTGAGTTTGCGGTTAAGTGCCAGCAGGTCTTCTTTGGTCATGCGAGTATCGGTCATGCCTGCCATTAGGGTGAGCAAGCGAAGCACCGTAAACCCACCCATCATATCCATCATATCGGGGCCCAGTTCAAATCCGGCCACTGTGTTCTCCCCCTGCAACAACTCTTGCATCAGTCCCGCCAACAGGGACTGCCCCTGCTCATTTTGGAGCACCTCGCTCATTTTATCGTTGAGGGACAGATACCCATCGGGTGCCTCCACGTCAAACCAATTGAGAATCGCGCCCTTTTCCTTGAGCCGATAGGCTTCGTTGAAAGTATCCACCTTGCGGATGACCGACTGATCTTTGTAATTACCCGCCACGGCTATCAGGTTGGTTTTGCCGATATTGGGCACCTCGAAATGGAAGAAGTGATCCTCCGCCGTCTGTTGCCCCGCCGAACGCCCGTTGACGAACAGTTCAACCGTGGGCAGGTTGGAGTATACGGTCACTCTTGTCACCTCCTCCACCCGATCGACATACCGCTTGCCGCACAGATGCACAAACGGCTCATCGGACAGCCATGCCTTATAGGCATAAAAGGCGTCTTTCTTATATTGGCGGTCTATGGTTACCAAGCCCTTATGGTTTTGCCCGTTTTCGCCGCCCTCGGCACGGGCATCCGCTCCGAAATCGAACATATTCCACACATGGGTCGCCCACAGATAGGGACGGGAGAAAAACTGCTTGATCAGTTCCTCATGGTAATAAGCCTGATACTCCTCGGTATAATCCCCTTGTACGGGGTGGGACGTATGCCAATTCAGCGCCTCGCATCCATACTCGGAACAACCGATGGGCATGTGCGGGTGCATGGCATGGAACCGATCAAACCACGGTCCGTTCATCCCGACCTCTCCGCCGTACCACCCGAAATAATGGTTATAGGATACCACATCGGGAATCTGCAAATACGGATCATCCATCGGGCACATGGACACGGCGGCAACGGTGGTCAGGCGGGTTGGATCCCATTCATGACACAGATCATTGAGCACCCGATGATTCTCCAAAACCGCCTCGTCAATGCCGCCGATGCCGATCTCGTTGGATAATCCCCACACCACAATGGACGGATGATGATAATTCTGCACGATCAGTTCCCGCATCTGGGATACCGTATTCTCCTGTCCCTGCGGCAGATGTTTGGAAATATAGGGAATTTCTGCCCACACGACCAACCCATACTCGTCACATAACTCATACACATAGGGATCTTGCTGGTAATGCGCCAACCGTACCGTCGTCGCCCCCATCTCCCGAATCAGATCCATGTCCCGCCTGTGATCCTCACGGGTGAGGGCGTTACCCTTGCCCCACACATCCTGATGACGGGATACCCCCCGCAACGGATATTCCTCGCCGTTGAGAATAAAACCGCGGTCGGGATCAATAACAAAGGTACGACACCCAAATCGGGTCGATACCTCGTCGATCGTTTGCCCGTCCTCGATCAGTTGCGCCCGTGCCGTATATAAATACGGATCCTTTTTGCCTTGCCACAGATGTGCCTCCCAAATAGGAATGGTCACCCTGGTATCGGCGCCCTCCAGTCGGGCAACCACCTCACCTGCAGCATCGGTGATTTCATAACGCAGGCGCTGCCCCTCTTTCCCGTTGCAGATAAAAACTTCCACCTCGATCTCGGCATCCCGTTCCCGCACCTTCGGTGTTACCTGCAACCCGATGCCACCGTAATAATCCAGATCAAAGTGACTATCCGATACCCCGATCACCTTCACATCCCGATACAGCCCTCCGTAAAAGGTAAAGTCAGCCATCTGCGGATATACCCGATCGCTGGGCGCATTATCTACCACAACTACCAACAGGTTGTGCGCCTGCATCGCTTCGGTCATCTCCACCCGCCACAGCGAATATCCACCATCATGATAGGCCAGATGTTTCCCGTTGAGATAAACATCGGCCGACGCATTGGCTCCCCCGATCTCCAGATAATATCGGTCGCATACCGGCAGATCGGCCATATCAAAGGCTTTGGCATAATAGCCCTTGCCCCGATAGTAATCGTTGCCGCCGTCCTGTCCGTCGATCCCGTTCCATGTGTGCGGCAGATTGACAATGTCCCAGACCGTCGGCATTTCCGTCGGAATCTCCTGCGCCATCTTGGTAAACGCCCACTTATGATTAAAATTGATAATGTTTCTCATATTTCCCCCTATTGGCATAAATAAAGACGAGCATCTTTTGTTAGGATGCTCGTCCGTGTACCATTTATGCGGTTAGATCAGATACTCGCGATCGATGATCGTATCGTTTTTATTCAACCCTGAAATTACGCCGTGTTCGGCTAAAGAATAAAATTCTCTGTCATATAAAATAATATGATCCATCATCGTGATGCCGACGCGGGACAAATTATGCTCCATCGCCAGGCTGTTTTGTATGTCCGCCTGCGAGGGACGCACGTCACCCGACGGATGGTTGTGACCTAAGATGACCTTATCCGTTCCGTAATGAAACGCCATCTGCACGATCGCTCGAATATCCACGTTGACCCAGTTGGGTTGATCGGCATTGAGAAATCCGGCATGGATCATACGATTCTGATTGTTCATCAATAAGACGGTAACCATTTCGGTATGCCAATCCTGATACAGTCCCATCAACACCTTTGCCGCATCGACCGGCTTTTTAATGATGGGATTCGGATCCTGATCCTTGGTCTGATAGACGGCGTACAGTTCCCGCAGAAAACGGAAAAAGGTACCGGCACCCTTGCCCACACCCGGCACCCGTTCGATCTCGGCCATCGGCGCATCGAGTATGGCCGGTATGCTGCCAAAAACATTGAGTAACCGATGGGCTGTCGCGTTGGTGTCGCAACGAGGGATGGCATAAAATAAAAGCAGTTCCAACTGCTCGTGTTCTTCCAAAGACGCCAGCCCGCCCGTGCGGTACCGCTCTTTCAACCGCTGACGGTGGCCGGCATGTAGGTTCTCGCCCATATCTCCCCTCCTTTGCGCCCCATTATACTATATTCGGCATAGTCTGACAAGTCCTTTTTATACAGATAACAAGCAAGATTGCATAAAGTTTGGTGCACCTCTCTTACCCGCAGGCATTTCACAAATCCCGCAAGGACTTTTTTAGTGAAGAGTGAATCGTGAAGAGGTAATAAGTAAAAATTCCAAGAACTTAAAGTCCTTGGAATTTTTGGTGCGGGTAACAGGGGTCGAACCTGCACGGGAAGCCCACCAGATCCTAAGTCTGGCGCGTCTGCCAATTCCGCCATACCCGCTCGTCGTCGCAAACTTCACTCCGCTACATTGGTCTGTTCGACCAATATCCGCTCCGTTCCGTTGCTCCTCCTCTACGCTCGGAACTTCACTGCGGCCGACCTTGATGGCTTCCCCATCTGGGTT
>JAZNYQ010000113.1:0-1647 GCA_045594545.1 Eubacteriales bacterium
TCGCCTGAGGTGATAACAGGATAGGATAAGATCACGCCGTCGGGGCGGTAACTCTGCGGATCCAGACCTGTGGCCATGGCCAACATCGGATCGTTCCACAGTACGCCCAGCGATGCCGTCAGATGTCCGCCGGCCGAGAAACCGCAGGCAAAGACTTTGCCGACGTTCCATTCCTCGTGAGAACGGATCAGCGCTACCGCCTGAGCCGCCTCTTCCAAGGCACTGGGAAAGGTAGCGGGGGCGACGATATACCAAAGCACGGCGGCATTACAGCCCGCCGCCAAAAAGCGCATGGCGATCGGCTCGGCTTCACGGGCACTGCGCCAGGTATACCCGCCGCCGGGGATGACCAGCACAAAGGGGCGGCCGTGAATCGGCGCCTGCATTTCCTGACGATGGGTTTCGTCCAAGATATACACATCCAGTTTCGCCTCGGTATGGCGGGAACGGATGGGATAGGTATGGGTAAACAGCATAGATTTCCTCCGTCTTTTTTTACTATTAAACCATAAATACTTGCTTTTTTCAAGAGTTTATGCCATAGTTAAGGTATGAAAATCGAAATTATCCATACCAATGACATACCCGATTATGCAGCTGCTTTTGCCTGTATGAACCCCGTGCGGCAGGAGCAGTGCAACCGTCTTGCCTCTAAGCAGGCAAGGCTATTGTGCGTGGCCGCTGATATGGCGGCGCGGCGTGTGGTCGGGGATTGGGGCAAGGATCATAACGGCAAGCCGATCTGCGATGTCGGCTATCTGTCCTTAGCGCACAGCGGCGAATATGCCGTGGCCGTATGGGACGAGGTTCCGATCGGGGTGGATATGGAGAAGATTCGACCCCTCTCCCCCGCTCTCGCCAAACGGTTGGGGGAGGATCCGTTACAGGTCTGGGTGAAAAAAGAGGCATACGGGAAGGCGTTGGGGGTTGGCGTGTATCGGGTATTGGATGACCCGATCCCTGAGGGGTGGGAGTTTTTCTTTCCTGAGGCACCCGACGGCTACATCATGGCGATATGCAGAAAGCAGGAACCGTAACGGTTCCTGCTTCTTTTATATTTCATAATCCATGCACAGGCGCACTTCCATATAGGGGCGCACCTGGCCGTCGGCCACCGCCACATGGGCGGGGTGGGTTTTATAGGCTTTCAATGCTTCGACCGATTCGAAGTCCGAATCGAGCATGACGTCGGCGGTGCAAGAGTTCATCTCCCCGATCACCACCTGCGCGCGAAGCAAGCCGGGCACAACACCGACCAGTCCCTCCAGTCCGGCTTTGACCCCTTGTGCTACGGATGCTTTATCGGCATCGTCTTTAATTTTCCATAAAATGACGTGTTTTATCATCAGCGGATCCCGTAATTTTCAATGACGTAGTCCATGTCCTTATCGCCGCGGCCGGACAGGTTAATCAGAATGGAGCCGTGGTCCATGGTCTTGGCCAGTTTCATGCCATAAGCGACGGCGTGAGCCGACTCGATGGCGGGGATGATACCCTCCAATCTGGCCAGAGGGTAGAAAGCGTCGATGGTTTCCTCATCGTCGATGACATCGTACTTAACGCGACCCATTTCCTGCAGGAAGGCGTGTTCGGGACCGGACGAGGGGTAATCCAGACCGCTGGCCACCGAGTAGACGGGGGCGGGCT
>JAZNYQ010000114.1:0-2085 GCA_045594545.1 Eubacteriales bacterium
CCCACCATGGCGATTCGTTATCTGACCAAGTCGGGTGACAGCGAGGTCGGCGTAGACGGACGTACGATTTCTTTTGTAGGCGATTGGGAATACAAGGATGACGAGCAAAAGGTGATAGTTTGGACTCTTAACGCGCAAAAAGCCCAACTGCGCGGCGCGTCCAGTTTGGATGATATCCTCACCTTTGCGAACACCTTGAAGTGGAATAAGGGGGCCCGCATTGCCTTTGTTATCCTTGATAATAAGGATTATGCATTCTCACCGGCAACGATGAGGATCCGAGGCATCAGTGCAAGGAACGGCTACCGCAGTCTGGTGGCAACGGTCGGCGGCGAAGAGGTGTCGCAGTTGCAGATGGATATCGAGATCGGATATGATCTGCCCGTGAATACCGAGACAACAGAGGAGATTGTGTATATCACCAATTATCTTCCCTATGCGATCCTATCGGCGGCGCTGATCGTGGTGAGTGTCGGTGTGGCTGTGATCCTCTGGATCCGACATAAGAAAAGAAAGGGGGCAGACCAATGAAAAGAATAAAAATATGTGCGGCATTACTGGCTATTGTCTGCCTTCTGGGTTCCGTTTCCTTTTCTGCGCAGGCGCAAGAGGTGCCGTGGTTGACACTGGATCGTGTGGTTCAAGTCAGTAAAAACCAGATCATTTGTGAATTTTCCGAACCGATCGCGGTGAATATCACGCAGGAAAAAGGCCCGTTTGTTGCCATTCGTGTGGTAAAAGAAGGGGGCGGCGGCCTGCGCCGAACCGAGTCCAATGCCCGTATGGAGTGGCAGTTCGGTATTCAGTATCTGGATGCCAAACGGGATCGGTTGCTGTGTACAATGTCTACCGTTGCGCTGAATCTGGACGATATCTCCGATATTATCAACTGGCGCGGCGAATTGGAAAAGTACAAAGACACGGGAGTGGAGGTTCGTTTTGTGATCGAGGAACTTCCCGATGATACGACTAACTATTCGGATTGCGGTGTTTGTAATATTACATCTCTAGACGGAACGAAGGTACTGTTGCCGACCTATACCACCGGATACGAGGCGGCGCAGGAGTTGATCGAGGTGGATCTGAACTATGAGTTTGACACCTCCATGGTGTCGTCCGTCATTCAAAACACCGGTTTGAGTGCCGACACAATTGTTGCAATGAAGGGTTCTGAGTATTTGGCGATGCAAGCCGAGCAAGGCGGAACGGATAGGCCCTCTGTTACAACGGTTGAGGTGGTTAACAACGATCCGTTGGTGATCGCCCTGTTGTTGGGTGGCGGCGTGCTTATCAGCGGCGCGGTTCTGGCCGTTGTTTTAATCGTGACCAGAAAGAGAAAGGTGGCGAAATAAATGAAGAAGAGATGGATAGCCGGCCTTTTGTGTGTGATCATGTTGATGACAATGGTTGCCTGTGCTCCGTCATCAAAGGAATTTGATGCATTGGCACACGCCAAGCAGTGGATGAAGGATGCGATTGCCGAGAACGCCCTGATGTCATTTGCGTATGACGGGAAGGCCTATCGGGATCATATCAAATCGTGGGAAAAGACGGTAGAGGATACCGAACAGGGGCACGTGGTTACCTATAAAAAAGACGGATTAGCCGTTCGTACGGAGATCGCGTTAAATGAGAAACAGGTGGCCTACGAATGGTGCAGTTATTTTATCAATGAGGGCAGTGAAAACTCAGCGATTGTCAGCGATGTGTTGGCCATGGATACCGTGTTGGATATGGAGTCGCCGATTTTGACCACGGCAGACGGTACATCCAACAGTGAATTGGATTTTCAGCCCTATTCGGTGGATCTGACAAAGGAAGAGTTTTCCTGTAAGTCGATCAACGGCACGCCTTGCACGGGTGCCTTCCCGTACTTTGATATTTCCAACGGAGAGCACGGGGTAATGGGGGCGATCGGTTGGACGGGAGACTGGAAAATGAACGGCCGCTACCATGACGGGAAGGTTTTGTTGCAGGCCGGTATGGTTGAAACGTCCTATCGCGTATACCCCAATGAGCAGTTGCGAACCCCCATGATCGTATTGCAGTTTTTCAAAGGCGATCAGGATGCGAAGTCGGAGGCCA
>JAZNYQ010000115.1:0-5549 GCA_045594545.1 Eubacteriales bacterium
TTGTATATATTATTTTGAAAGATAAGAAAAAGACCGAAGAATAACAAAAATGCAACCCGATCGGGTTGCATTTTTGTTATTCTTCGGTCTTTTTCTTATCTTTCAAAATAATATATACAACTACCGCCGCTACGCCGACAACCGCAACACCGATCACGATCCAGATCCATGCGGGATTGCCCTTCTTATCATTCGAGGGTTCCTCAACATCATTCGGCGTATCGATCTCCTCGTCCTCGGGAACAACCTCGGACAGATACGGGATCTCCTCTTCCTGCGTTTCTCCGCATACGGTGCAGGTAGCCGTCTTTACGCCCGTCTCGGTTTCAGTAGCCTCTTTGGTGACAACGGCCTCACCAAAGGTGTGTCCGGTCGCCGGTATCGCCTGCGTGGCGCTTGCACCGCAAACCGAACAGGTGCCGGCCTTCGTGCCCTCCGCCGTGCAGGTCGGCTCCAGAGTCACCGTGAAACTGGTCATTTTGTGGCCGGTAGCCCGAATGGTGTTTGTGGTCTGTTGATTGCAACGGGTGCACTTGCCGCTTTCAATGCCGGTCTCGGTACAGGTCGGCTGCTTGGTAATCGTGGGATTGGAGAAGGAGTGGCCGAGCGCCGCAATCGACTTGGTTTCTTTATGCGAGCACTTCGAGCAGCTTCGGGTCTGCTCGCCCGCCGTCGTGCACTTGGCTTCCTTGGTGGTCGTCCAACTGCCCATGCTATGTCCCGTTGCCTTGATGTCACGGCTCTCTACCTTCTGGCAGGTCGAGCAGGTGCGCGACTCGCTGCCCTTACCCGTGCAGGAAGGTGCCGACGTCTGCGACCAACCACCAAAAGTATGGTTGTTCGTCTTGGCTATGGTCTCATTCTTGGTAGCCCCGCAATCCAGACAGGTATATAACTGGTTGCCCGTCTCTTTGCAACTGGCGGGCTTGGTCTGCGTGCCGCCGTCCCAACGGTGCCCCGTCGTCTCCACGTTACCGCAAGCCGAGCAGGTACGGGTGTGACTGCTGGCGTTCGCATTGGTGTAGCCCCCGTAAGAATGGGTAGCGCATACAACTTTGATCGTTCCCTTCACCGTCGAAATGCTGATGGGCTCCATGTTCGCGTTGGAAGCACTGCGCACCGTGAAATAGACGGCATAACTCCCCGGTTTTACGTCTGAACCAACCTTGAACGTGGCGGTGGCTAAGGTGCCGTTGCCTGTCACGTTGGAGGCCGAGTCAAAAACCAGATTGGTGCCGGTCGTAACGTTGAAACCGCCGATATTACCGCCGGCCGACGAGGTCAGGGTAATGCCCGCATTATCGCACTTGGGGCTGATGATCAGGGCGGCAATACCGGGGTTGCCGCTGAGGGTGGCGGTGATGGTCACCGTCCCGCCCGGATTAGTCGTAGCGCTCGAGGCGCTGATGGTGGCGCCGGCGGCCGACACAGGCAGAGCAAACAGGCTCAGCAACAGAGCGGCAACCAGCAAAAGGGATGATAGTTTTTTCATAATTTTTCTCTCCTTAGTTTTGAGGACCTAACACAACGGACGAAGATCCGCTGTCATAATCGTAGTTGGCAAAATATTGGCGAAGCAGTACCAGATCTCGGGCATCGATCCCGCCGTCACCGTTGGTGTCGGCTCCGCCCGCCACCTCTACCGTCGAGGTGTTGGTATCGTAATCAAAGTTCGCCATAAACTTGCGGATCAGCACCAGATCCCGGCTGTCAACGATCATATCATCCGTCGGATCACCGTAGGTGATGATGGGTTCGCCGTGTGAGAAGCGCAGGATACGACCCTCGTTATCATATCGAGCATAAGAATAGGGATAGGTGAGAATTTCAGCCCAATACATTTCCCAAAATCCATTTTTGTAAGTGAGAGATGGAAGTGAGTGGATGTCATTTACTATCCCGCTCCCCAATACGGGATAGCGATCATTTTTGCTATCGTAATGGATAGATAAAGATAAATCCATACTATCTACGGCAAAAGTCTTCTTTATGGCATTACGAAGATCTGCTCCTCTGTACCACCCCATAAGTGCTACGTTGCCATTAGGAAGGATATAGCCATCTGAGGTGTCCGTGATTTCTAAAGTATTGACAGAGGTGGTGTAATCGATGATGGAGTCAATATTTTCATTGGTTATTATGCCGTTAAAAGAGCGAAAATGGGAAAGCATGTTCCAAAGCGCATTACCACCGTCGGTCGGCCATTGTTTTTCCATATACATATCATACCAATCACAACCATTAACTAAAGTGTTACTGGATTTGCCGTCAATCTCCATGCGGAGGGATCCGTCGCAGTTTGGGAGAAAACCGACATGAAATACACCTTGATCGGTAATCAATTCACCAAAGGCAGACGCATGATTGCCGTCCGGACAGGAATCACCCATGCGAGGAATGAAACCTAATGCGGTCAGGGTATGTGTAGTATTATCGAGGACTGTAATGGTTATAACAAGATTTTTTGCATCATCGTTAATGGATACGGATTGTATGGGTTTTCTAAAAAAATCAATGTCAATCCGCTGATCAAAGAAATTATAACTAAGAATTTCCAGATCCTCAATACCAAATCCTCCGAGTGGTTCTAGTCTGCTAGAGGCGCCTAATTTTTTACAGTAATAAGTGTTGAAGTAATTATTATAGAGATCATAATGGTCAATGGTAATATCTTCGCTTGTTCCATCGCTAAAATGTAACCGCAAAACAGTACCGGTAGGATCAAAAAGTTCCCCAGCTAAATAATAGAGTTTAGGCCGTTTGATCAGTTCAATTTGAGTGACAAACGGGTCCCCATTATAATACCACGTCGCATTGAGCAGAGCCTCATTATGGTTACCTATGTTTATATTGTTTCGATCTGATACATTTCCATTATATCTCACTGTATCTAATTGTGAAAACAAAAAAACACTGTCGTGAATGGTGGTAATAGATATAGGCAAAATAATGGTCTTTAATTGCGTACAGGAAACGAATGCTTGCTCACCGATACGTGCAACTGAATTTCCAATGGTAATCGAGGAAATGCCACTGCAACCATAAAAAGCCTGAAATTCAATTGATAGAACAGAGGCACCCATATTAATTGATTGCAGGTGCGCGGCATTACCAAAGGCTCGCTCTCCAATGGTGGTGACGGTATGAGGGATGGTATAGGTAGTATCAGTTTTGCCGGAAGGATATAAAAGAAGAATGGTTTTATCTTTATTAAACAAGACTCCATCCATAGAGGAGAAATTAGGATTTTCTTCTTTTACTGTAATTGAAGTTAGGGCGGAGCATCCCCAAAAAGCATCCGCAAATATATGGGAAATAGAGTCAGGAATGATGATTGAGGTTATATTTTCACATCCAGTAAGTGCATAACCATCAATGGTTGTGACCGGATAACCGCCCAGCATAGACGGAATGGTGAGCGCTCCCGAATAGTCATCCGGAAAATCGGTAATGGTAGCCTCACCGTTGCTCACCGAATAGGTAAAGTCACCGCTGGTGGCCGCATGCACATCAATGGTAAACAACCCCTGCGGCACAAGCGCTATGGCCAGCACCATCACCAACAAACTTGCTAAAAACTTTTTCATTGTTGTTCCTCCGAGGTTAAATGTTCCAATTTTTCAATAATTCCTTGATTTTCTAAAGTAAAAACATTATATAAGAATCGACGCATATAATAATCCAATTGAGGTCTAGAGAGTAAATCATGAACACATATCTCACTTAAGTGATCAAAGAGATCTAATAAGTGGATAATATCAAGTTCCTTTTTTGTGTGTTCTTTTTTTGTTTCAATTGCAAAAAGGATAGGTTGATTTATCTTCCTTAAGTCAGTTACTCGCTGAATAAATCGTTTTGCATAATCACACTGTTCCTCCACCGTTGTGTTGCAAGGAATCATAACGATTTTACATTCATGACATGCTAAACACGCTCCTAAAGGTACAAGAGACTTTTTGCAGTTTATACAATACTTGTTGTCCATAAATGATAATCCTCCATGTAAAATTCTGTCCACAAGTTGATAAATCCATTATAAATACGAAAAAATCAATTGTCAAGTGGAAAATCCACTTATAATGGCTTCAGAGAAGCAGTTAAAATTATGTAATATAAAAAAGAGGTGATAATATGCATCTGGATTATACTTTGATTGGACAGAGGATCGCCCGTCGGCGTAAGGAACTGGGACTCAAGCAGGCTCAGGTATCCGAAAGGGCAGATATTAGTGACAAATATTTATCTTGTATTGAGAGAGCCAGTTCGATTCCCTCTTTAGAGGTGGTTATGCGGTTGGCGTTGGCGCTGGATACCACGCCCGACGAGTTTTTGACCGGCAGCATCCGCTATCACGAGGAAGAATGGCGCAACGTGGCCGAGGGGCTGCGGGGCATGAATCACAAGCAGTTGAGTTTAGCCCGCAATTTCATTGAATGGCTTTCCGAACAGGAAATATAAAAAGGTCAGCGGTTGCTGACCTTTTTTGTATGAAAAAAGCACCGCAGATGCGGTGCTTTCGTGTTATTTGTTTTGAATAAGCGTGTCGATGCTGACGTTGCGGGAGTGTTGAATGGGCTGCCAGGTGAATTTGCGGTTGACCATGATCAGGCAGTTGATGGGGATCCACGAGAGGATGAACACTGTAAAAAGCAGCATGCCGCTCGGGGTCTCCTTGGCCGAATGACCGTTGAGTTTTAAGATCAAAGCGCAAACGATAAGGCCGCACACAAAGGTCAGGCCGAAGAGCAGCCAGCCGTAGGCAAAGATATACGAGAAGATGTCGTCGAGCTGAATACCCATCAGCGAGAAGCACATCAGCAACACCGTCATGAATACCGAAACGACCTGCACGATGGGTGCCGAGTAGTTAAACGCCATATCGAGGCAGGATACACGGCCGGTCTTGAAGAAGGTCTTGAACAGTTTGCGAACATAGCTCATCCAGCACTGCAGGTTGCCCAGCGACCAGCGCTTGCGCTGACGGAAGGACACGCCGAAGTTGGTGGGCTGTTCGTCGTAGGTTACCGCTTCTTCTACATATTCGATCTTAACGCCGTTGAGGGCGCAGATGCCGGTGTATTCCACGTCTTCGGTCATGGTGTGCGCATCAAAGCCGGTGATGGCCAGCGCTTCCTTGGTTACCATGAAGCCGGTACCGTTGATGGAGGCCGAGAGCCCCACACGGGAACGGGCACGGTTGAAGAAGAAGTTTTGCAGATAGTAGAACATCGAGTAGCCGGCGCTGATCCAGTTGTCGGCCAAGTTCTTGCTGTCACGCTTGCACTGGGCGACCTTGGCGCCGCAGTTCATGGCATGGTTCATGTGACGCAGATAATCGGGATGCACGATGTTGTCGGCATCAAAGATGATAAACGCATCAATATCTTCACGCTTGGTGTATTCTTCAAAGACCAGTTTGAGCACGTCACCCTTGGATTTTACGGTGTTGGGGCACTTGATGACCTCGCTGCCGTGGCGGCGGGCGACATATTCGGTGTTATCGGTGCAGTTGTTCACCGCCGTATAAGTCGGATCGTAGCCATGTCGTT
>JAZNYQ010000116.1:0-22369 GCA_045594545.1 Eubacteriales bacterium
GCACCGGCACGGTAACCCATAACCAGACCGTCAGCGGTAGCACCATAGTGGTTGGAAGTCGGGAAGCCTTGATAGTGCATACGTCCCGCACCGCCGGTAGCGATAACCACCGTCTTGGCACGAGCCACCATCAGTTCCTTGGTTTCCATGTTCATCAGCACAGCGCCGGCAGCGTTGCCCTTGTCATCCAGAATCAACTCGATCGCGGCCGTGAAATCGACCACGGGAATGCCACGGCCTAACACTTCATCACGTAAGGTACGCATGATCTCGGCGCCCGAATAGTCGCGGGCGGCGTGCATACGCTTTCTGGAGGTACCGCCGCCGTGGGTGGTAATCATGTTGCCCTCGGCATCCTTATCAAATTCCACGCCCAGTTCACCGAGCCACTGAATGGCTTCGGGGGCATCGCAAACCAGTTTAGCAAGCAGATCGCGCTTGGCGGCATAGTGACCGCCGCCGAACGCATCGACAAAGTGGATGGCGGGAGAATCGTTGGGCTTATCGGCAGCCTGAATACCGCCCTCGGCCATCATGGTATTGGCATCGCCGATACGCAGTTTGGTCACGATCATGACATCAGCGCCGGCGGCATGAGCCTCGATAGCGGCGGAAGAACCGGCACCGCCACCGCCGATGACCAGTACATCCACATCATAATCGACCTTAGACAGGTCAACCGAATCGGAAGTAATGCGGCTGGCGGCCTGCAGAGAGGCGGCCAATTCCTTAGGCACCTTCTCTCCCTTGTTGGGGCCGATGGTGAGTACTTCAAACTGATCCTGACGGTAGTCGGGATGATAGGCGGCCAACAGGTCTTCCTTCTCCTGTGCCGTCATGCGGCGGGGTTCGAGGGCAATATTCGCTTCTCTGGCGGCCTCAACGGCGGCCAAGGATTCTTTCAGTCTTTCCGGATACATATCTAACCCCTCCTTATTTCTCAATCTCACGGTTGTTGTAGAGTTCTTTGAGCTCTTCAACCGGCTTTTGCATGAGCGCTTCGATCAGCTCGGTAAAGGTGCCGTCGTGGATCTCCTGCACACGGGTGTTCAGGTGATCGCAGGTAGGCGCCAGATACTTACCGTTTAAGCGGCGAGCCAGCATAGCCACCTGCGGATGGGAGATGCCGGCCGGGCAACGGGAGGAGCAAACGCCGCACATGACGCAGTCAAAGGACTCCTCGGCGCACTTCTCATACTCGCCGCGCTGAGCGTAGGCGATGTACTGCATAACGTTCAGATCCTGCGTACAGGATTTGGTGCAGGCGTTACAACCGACGCAAGCGTAGATTTCAGGATAGAGTTGCATCATCACCTGCTCGGTGGGCTTGATCTTCTCCATATCGTAGACCTGCTTGACCAGCGGGAAGAAGGGCAGGGTTGCCACGTACATATCGTTCTCCACCTTGGTCTGGCAAGCCAAGCAGACTTTCAGATCACGGTCGCCCTTGATGCGGTAGATGGTAGCGCAGGCGCCGCAGAAGCCGTTACGGCAACCGCAACCGCGCACCAGTTGATAACCCGCATATTCCATTGCATTCATGATGGTGAGGTTTTCGGGAACTTCATACTTCTTCCCGAACAGATATACATTTACCATATTTTCCATAGCGGTTTTCTCCTTAATACTCATCGGGCAGTTCATCCAGCTCGTCAAAGCGGAAAACAGGACCGTCCTTGCAGATGTATTTGTTGGCCACGTTACAGCGGCCGCATTTACCGATGCCGCACTTCATGCGCATTTCCAGTGTGGTATAGACCTGCTCCTTGGTAAAGCCAAGAGAAGCCAATCCTTCCAGTGAAAACTTGATCATGATGGGCGGACCGCAGATGATGGCGACCTTGTTGGTATCGAAAGCCAGTTCCTTGACGTAGTTAGGCACAAATCCGACATGGCCGTCCCAACCCTCTTCCTCACGGTCGATGGTCAGGTGCACATCCACGCCGTCATCGGTCATCCACTCGTCGATAATTTCCTGATAATCGACCAGATCGGCCTTGGAACGGGATCCGTACACAATATCAATCTTGCCGTAGCGGTCACGGTAATGGCGTACATAGTTGATGACCGAGCGAAGCGGTGCCAAGCCGATACCGCCGGCGATAAAGAGCAGATCCTTGCCCGCAAACTCGTCATCCACGGGGAAGGCATTGCCGTAGGGGCCGCGAACGGTGATCTGCTGACCAACCTCGGCCTGATGCAACCAGTCGGTCAAACAGCCGCATTTCTTAATGGAAAACTCCATAAATTCGGTATTGGTGGGAGAAGAAGTGATGGAGAACATGGCCTCACCCACACCCGGAATGGAAAGCATGGCGCACTGGCCGGGCTTATGGATAAAGGGCTTTTCCCCATCGGGGGTCACGACACGGAAGGTCTTGACATCGGGCGTATCGATCCGAATATCGGTGATCACACCCAGTACCGGAATCAAGGTTTCGGGACGAGTATTCATGCCTGTTTCCCTCCTATCGTTTTCATAACTTTGGCAATATTCATTGAAATCGGGCACTTGGCCAGACAGCGGCCGCAACCCACGCAGGAGCACATGCCGTCATTATTTGCCGGATAGTAGACCAACTTATGCATAAAGCGCTGACGGAACCGTTCCTTCTGGGTCAATCTTGGCTGACCCGCCGACATCATGGTGAAATCGGAATACATACAGGAATCCCAGCAACGGAAGCGGGTAATCTCCCGTCCGTTATTGAAATCCTTAATATCGTAGCACTGGCAGGTCGGGCAGACAAAAGTGCAGGTGCCGCAACCCAGACAAGCCTCCGACAAAGTCGCCCATTCGGGACGGTCAAACAGTTCCATCGTCTTTTCCGGATCAAACCCCTCGGTGGTCAGATCACTCAGCGGCAGTTTCTTTAGGATCTCACGGGTCTTGGCTTGCTGAGCCTCGACCGCTTTGGTATCGCAGTCCTCGGTCAAGCCCTCGATGAGGTTCATAAAGGCTTCGCCCTTTTCGGTCTTGGCATCGAAATAGACGGCGTCCTCGGTCATATGGCAGACCACGTCGCCCTCGGGGGCGGCGGCATCAATGCCGAAGGTACCGCAGAAGCAGGTTTCCACCGGACGGGTGCAGGCCATCGACACGACGGTCGCATGGGCACGGCGCTCGGCATAATAACTGTCTACCGGCTCATTCAAAAAGACACGGTCGAGCACCTCAATGCTCTTGACATCGCACCCGCGCACACCGAACAGGACAAAATCCTCGCCGGCCTTACGAATGTCGATGATTTCGATGGTCTTCCCCTCGGTTTTGAACTTGACCAGATCCTGTGTCTGGGGGAAGAAGAAATCCTTGGCCGAGCGGTTGGTGTTGAGCGCTTGGCTATAGGTCACGCCCTCACTCCACGCCTTGTACTCGGCGCCGTTATCGGTATCGACGGGCAGATAGAGAGTCTGAGCGGCGGCCACGGCGGCCAGTACCTTGTTCAGATCGGCTTTGGCACATTTACGCATCTTCGCCACCCCTTCCTACCGCATCGTTCGGTTCGACATCGTCCAGCGTATAGTTGACCAGCGGCGCACGGCTGCCGACCTCTTCGCCGGCCTGATACTCGCCGTAGAAGGTATTGATATCTTTAATAAACTTACGGTTAAGCAGGTGCAGAGGAATGTTCTGCGGGCAGACACGGGAGCACTCGCCGCAGTCGGTACAACGTCCCGCCACGTGGAAGGCACGGATGATATGGAACATCTTTTCCTCAAAACTGTCGGCCGGCGCCTTGTTTTCCACGCCCGAATTGGGGTTGCCGAACACACACTTTTCACAAGTGCAGGCGGGGCAAACATCGCGGCAGGCGTTGCAACGGATGCACTTGGACAGTTCATTCTGCCAGAAGGCATAGCGCTCGTCGGGAGTCATAGCCTCAAGCTCTGCCACCTGATCAAAACGCTTGGAATCGAGCACGTCACCGTCCTCGCCCAACAGTTCGTCGTAGGCTACGTGTTTCTTGCTCTTGCAATTGACACAACGCTCAGCCAGCACATCGGCCTTGGCCAGTGTTTTGGTGCCGTCATAAAGCGTTTCTACCTTAACATCGTCACCACTCTTGACCGACAGGATGCCGTCGCCGACCAACGCCTTGACCTTGGCTACGTCGATCATGCCGTCGCAGGGAATGCCCACGGCATATACCTTTTCCCGATCAAACCGATGCTCGGTGAGCAGTTGGTTAAAGGAATAGGTGTCGCAGGGCTTTAAGAAGACAAGTACCTTACCCTCTTTGCCCGTTTCCTTAATCAGATATTTGGAGAAGTTGGCACCGCAGAAATCATCAAACACGAAGTCTTTCAATGCCTCGGCATCGGCAAAAACCGCCGGTGTCACATCGTAGTCGAACTCGCCTTTCTTCCAGCCCAGCACGCGGGTAACGGTGCCGTCAGCCAGAAGCTGTGTTGCTTTTTCAACCAGTTGATCACGCATTACTGTTTGCATCGTAGATCCTCCAGTCTTTTATTCTCGCCCAAGGCGGCAATCGTTTTGGCAAAATCCTCCATGGTGGCGGCAAACTTGGCACCCTCGGCCGCCGATACCCATTCCAGACGGGTACGCTCTTTCTCAATGCCCAAGAACTCCAGCATCGAGAAGAGAAGCGCCATGCGGCGACGGGTATAATAGTTACCCGAAGTGTAATGGCAGTCACCGGGATGGCAACCGCAGATGATCACACCGTCAGCCCCACGCTGAAAGGCACGGAGAATAAAGGTGGGATTGACACGGCAGGAGCAAGGGACACGAATGATCTTAACTTCAGCCGGATAGTTTAAGCGGTTGTTACCCGCCAGATCCGCGCCCGCATAGGAGCACCAGTTGCAGCAGAAGGCTACGATCAAGGGTTTCTTTTCACTTATTTGCATATCGCATCCACCTCCGCAAGAATTTGGTTACCGGCAAAGCCCTTCAAGTCCATCGCACCCGACATACAGGCTACCGTACAAGCACCGCACCCCTGACATACCGCAGGATTGACCTGCGCCACACGGCGCACCTTGGTCGTGCGATCGGGCATACGGAACTCTTTATCCACATAGGTGATCGCACCGTACGGGCAGACACGCTCGCAGGTCGAACAGCCGTTGCACATCCACTCATCCGAATGCGCCACGCAGGGGTTACCCGTCAGTTTGTCCTTGGCCAACAGACCAATGACCTTAGCGGCGGCCGCACCCGCTTGGGATACGGTTTCGGGAATGTCCTTCGGGCCTTGGCAGGTACCCGACAGGAAGACACCCGCCGTCGGCGATTCAACGGGACGGAGTTTCGGGTGGGCTTCGGTAAAGAAATCGTTGGTGTCCATGCTGGCTGTGAGCATCGTGGCCAACGGACGGGCCGATTGATCCGGCTCGATCGCGGCGGCCAGAACGACCAGATCGGCATCGATCTCCAACTGCTTGTTATCCAGCAGATCGCTGGCGCGTACCATCAGTTTATTGCCCTCGGGCGAGATCTTACCGACCATGCCCTTGATGTAATGTACGCCGTATTCTTCCACGGCACGGCGGTAGAACTCGTCAAAGTTCTTACCGGGGGTACGCACATCAATATAGAAGACATACACTTCGGTATCGGGATATTTGTCACGGGTGAGCATGGCATGCTTGGCCGTATACATACAACAGATCTTGGAGCAATACTCCTTGCCCTTTTCGGCGCAGGCGGCGCAACGGGAACCGACGCACTGCACAAAAACGATCTTGTGCGGATGCACCCCGTCGGACGGACGGAGCAGTTTTCCTGCCGTCGGGCCGGCCGCGTTGGTCAAACGCTCAAACTCCAAAGAGGTGATGACGTCCTTGGACCGGTTATAGGCATACTCATCAAATTTGTCCATCGAGATGGGATTGAAACCGGTCGCCACAACGATCGCGCCGTAATTCTCGGTAAACAGCTCATCTTTCTGGGTATAGTCGATGGCCTTAGCGGTACAAACCTTTTCGCAAAGCCCACACTTGCCCGTTTTGAGTTTGGTGCAGTAGTTGGGGTCAATGGCCGCCACCTTAGGCACGGCCTGCGCAAAGGGAATGTAGATGGCACGGCGGTTATCCATGCCCAGATTAAACTCGTTAGGCACCTTTTTCTGCGGGCACTTCTCGGTACACAGGCCGCAACCGGTGCAAACATCTTCCTTAACAAAACGGGCTTTCTTATTGATGGTTACGGTAAAGTTACCCACAAAGCCCTTGACATCCTGCACTTCGCTATAAGAGAAAATGCGGATCTTCTCGTGCTGAGCCACATCCACCATTTTCGGGGTGAGGATACAGGCGGCACAGTCTAACGTCGGGAAGGTCTTATCCAGCTGCGCCATCTTACCGCCGATGGTAGGATTCTTCTCAACAATATCCACCTCAAAACCGGCATCGGCAATGTCGAGCGCCGTCTGGATACCGGCAATACCGCCGCCGATGACCAGAGCACGCTTGGTGACAGGGCTCTCACCGGGGGTGAGCGGTACATTGAGGTTGACCTTGGCCACGGCGGCCTTACCTAAGATAATGGCCTTCTCGGTACCCACGGGAATGTCTTTATGTACCCACGAGCACTGCTCGCGGATGTTGGCGATCTCCACCATGTAGGGGTTTAAGCCTGCGGCGGCCGCCGTCTTTCTGAATGTAGCTTCGTGCATACGGGGGGAGCAGGAGCAGACCACGATGCCGGTCAGGTTGTGTTCCTTCACCGCCTCGATGATCATCTGCTGACCCGCCTGCGAGCACATATATTGATAGTTGGTGGAGAAAACCACGCCCGGCTCATGCGCCAGAGCGTCCGACACCGCCTGCACGTCAACCGTGCCCGCAATGTTGCTTCCGCACCAACAGACGAATACGCCTATTCTTTGCATCTGTTTTCTCCTCCTTATTTCCAGTATTTACGCATGGCGCTGACAATGGCCTGCTGAGGCAGATCCTCGTCTACGAGCGCCGGAATATCATCGGCATTCATGCGGTTGCCGCCCTTTTGGCGCAGCACCGCCAGCCGTACCGCCTCCACCATCTTGGCCGGCTCGACCCCACGGGGGCAACGGTCGACACAGGCAAAACAGGACAGGCATTTATACAGCGATTCGCTGTTAAGCAACGGCTCAATGTCGCCCGACTCCACCATCGATACAAACTGATGGGGATGATACTCCATCTCGTTGTAGGCGGGACAGGTGCCCGAACATTTGCCGCACTTCATGCACTTGCGGGGGTTGATGCCGCTGGTGCGAATGATCTCGTCACGGAGCAATTCCTTGTTTTCCATCAGTCTTCCTCCTTTACGCCCAGCGCTTCGGCCAACAGTTCGGTCAAGTACACGACGGGAAGTTCGCTGTTTTTCTCCACATTGTAGCGGCACAACGGACAGGCCGTTACGATCTCAGTCGCCTGCGCACGCTTGGCGCTCTCCGCTACGGCACTCGCCTTTTTATCGGCCGATGCCTTATCTTCCAGTACCACATAGCCGCCGCAACATTCGTTACGGGCCGCAAAATAGACCGGCTCACCGCCCAAGGCGCGGATCAGATCTTCCATAATGGTCGGGTTCTCGGGATCATCCATTGCCATCACGCCCGACGGACGGAGCAACAGACACCCGTAATAGCAGGCGATCTTGCGGTTTAAGGGGTTGACCACCTTTTCTTTGATGGCGTCATACCCAATTTTGTCGCGGAGCAGTTCCAGATAGTGCAGAACTTCTGCCTCGCCCGCGTACTGCTTATCTTCGCTTGCCATGTACTGATTGACACGGAAGGCAAAGGCCTCATCGTTTTGCATGGCATGGTTGGTTTGCTTGAGCACGTTATGGCAAGCCGAGCAGACGCTCACCAACGGCCGGTTCTTATCTCTGGCTTCGCACAGGGCTCGTACCGACGACAGTTTGGTCGCCCGCTCGCTCGACGAGGTGGTGAACACGCCGCCGCAACACTGCCAATTTTCGATCTCTTCCAGCGTAACCCCTAACACCTCGGCACAGGCACGGGCATACTTGTCCAGCACCTTGGCCTTGGTTTTCAGGGTGCAACCGGGAAAGTAACTCACTTTCATGGCGATTCTCCTTATACCATCTGTTCGGGATGGAACACTTCATCAAAACGCTCGGCCGTCAGGAATCCCAGTTCCACACAGGCCTCCTTGAGCGAGATGTTATCCTTAAAGGCTTTCTTGGCCGTCTTGGCCGCATTTTCATACCCGATATAGGGATTGAGCGCCGTGACCAGCATCAGCGAATTATGTAAGTTGTGATGCATCTTTTCGCGGTTGGCTTTGATGCCGACGGCACAGTTCTTGTTAAAGGACACGATGGCCTCGGCCAACAGTCGGCTCGATTGCAGGAAGTTGTAAATGCAAACGGGCATGAAGACGTTGAGTTCAAAGTTACCCTGAGAGGCCGCCATGCCGACCGCCACGTCGTTACCCATGACCTGAACGGCCACCATCGTCACCGCCTCACACTGGGTGGGGTTGACCTTGCCGGGCATGATGGAGGAACCGGGCTCATTTTCGGGAATGGTGATCTCCCCCAGACCGTCACGGGGACCGGAAGCCAGCCAACGGATATCGTTGGCGATCTTCATCATGTCGCAGGCCAGCGCCTTGATGGCGCCGTGGGCAAAGACCAGTTCATCCTTGCTCGTCAAAGCATGGAACTTATTGGGAGCCGTCACAAAAGGCTTCTGGGTGATCTTGGATACTTCCTTGGCCACCAGTTCATCAAAACCCTTGGGGGCGTTCAGTCCCGTACCGACGGCCGTGCCGCCCAGTGCCAGTTCATGCAGGGGCTTGACCGCCATTTCGAGCAGTTCCACGTCGCGCTCCAGACTGCTTCTCCAACCGCTGATCTCCTGAGAGAAGGTGATCGGGGTAGCATCCTGCAGATGGGTACGGCCGCTCTTGACGATACCCTCATTTTCCTCTTCCAATCTCCGGAAGGTCTTGATCAGAGCCTTGGCGGCGGGGATCAGATGATCTTCCACCGTCAGCACCGCCGAAATGTGCATGGCGGTGGGGAAGGTATCGTTGGACGACTGGCTCATATTGATGTCGTCGTTGGGATGGAGCAGTTTCTTACCGGCGATCTCGTTGCCGCGGTTGGCAATAACCTCGTTGGCGTTCATGTTGGACTGGGTACCCGAACCCGTCTGCCATACCACCAACGGGAAATGGTCGTTGAGCGAGCCGGAAATGACCTCGTTACAAGCCTTAGAAATGGCATCGAGTTTCTCATCGGTCATCTTTTCGGGGCGCAGGGCATGGTTGGCCAGTGCCGCCGCCTTTTTCAGAATGCCGAAGGCATAGGTGATCTCACGGGGCATCGTTTCGATGTCCATACCGATCACAAAGTTTTCATGGCTGCGCTGGGTCTGCGCCGCCCAATATTTATCGGCGGGAACCTTTACTTCCCCCATCGAGTCATGTTCAATACGAAATTCCATTTTCTGATCCTCCCTTTATATCTTGATACTTTTAATAACGTTTTTCAGACACTCGGCACTGTGATGCAACTGTTTGAGTTCACTGTCGGTCAGCGGCAAGAGCAGTTTCGAGTGCGCGCCCTGATTGTTTACGACATTGAGGATGGACATACACACATCATCAATGCCGTATTCGCCGTTGAGCATGGTCGATACTGTCATGGTCGTGTCGATCGAGGACAGCAACGCTTTCACAATATAACAGACGGTAACCGAAACGGCATTAAAGGTCGCCCCTTTAGCGGCAATGATGCGGCCGCCCGAGGTACGAACGTAATTTTCGATCTCTTCATGGTCGAGTTCGGGATAATGGGTGGCGGGATTGACCATCAGTTTATTCCAATCATCCAGCGGAATGTTGGAGATACTGGCCACCGACCAGGGGATAAACGACGAGTCACCGTGCTCGCCCAGTACATAGGCATGGATGTTCTGCTGGTTGATCGAGCAGCACTCGCTCAGCCGCACACGCAAACGGGAAGTATCCAGCACCGTACCCGAACCGATGATATGGCTCTCAGGCAGTCCCGATACCTTGGTAAATACATAGGTTAAAATATCCACAGGGTTACTTACGATAATATAATGGGCCTCGGGCGCATACCGTACGATCTGGGGAATGATCTGTTTGGTAATGTCGGTATTGACCTGCGCCAGTTCCAGACGGGACTGACCCGCCTTACGGGGCAGACCCGAGGTGAGAATGACAATGTCCGAACCCACCGCGTCAGCATAACTGCCTTCATAGATCAAGCAGGGATGACAGAACGGCGTGCCCTGATAAATATCCATGGCTACACCGATAGCCTTTTCGCGATTGATGTCGATCATTACGATCTCTGATGTGGCACCTGTGACGGCCAAGGTGTAGGCAATGGTAGCACCCACCTGTCCGGCACCGATAATGGTGATCTTACTCATGCAATTTCCTCCTGTTTTTGCCTCTATCACAAACGCACCGATAAGCGGCCCGATCTGCATCGTCCGCTTCCGTTCGGTGTTCTATTCTCTGCATCTCCAAAAACACCCAGAGTATTCTACCAAAAAAGCATGCCTCTGTCAAAGAAATTTGCATCTTTTGTCGAATTTCTCCGTATAGATTATATGACATCCCGCGGAAAATTACAACATTTTTTGCTCTTTTGTCCATATGGTTTTTCTGTTGACAAATTTATTTTTATGGTATATGATGGATACAAATAAAAAAGTGAGGATACATATCATGGAAAACAAACCCCGTTTTTGCACCAACTGCGGCACGGCACTGGTTGCCGATGCCCGTTTCTGCCCCGGTTGCGGCACCGCTTGCGCCGTGGCCGCTCCCGTAGCCGAGCCTGTGGCTGAACCCGTTGTTGAGCCGGTCGTTGAGCCCGTAGCCGAGCCTGTGGCTGAACCCGTTGTTGAGCCGGTGGCCGCTCCCGTAGTCGAGCCGGTGGCCGCTCCTGTTGCCCAGACGGTGGCTGCTCCCGCCGAGCCGGCCGCCGAGAGTGTCAACATCGCCATGCCGATCGTGGCCATGGCCTGCGGCATTATGAGCTTTATTTTGACCTGCGCTTCCCTGCCCGAAGGTGGCATCTGGGAGAACTTCGGTTTCTTCCTGCTCGCCTCCCCCGCCATTGCGCTGGCTATCATCTTCGGCCTACCCAATCTGAAGGCCAGCATCGCCGCCCGCCGCATCAATACCATCATCTTCAGCGCGGTCGGTCTGGGTACGGCAGCCTTTGCCGCCACCATCAGTCTGATCGATCTGCTGGTACATCTTTCCTGAAAAATCATAAAAATAGCGCCGTAAGGTGCTATTTTTTTGCCTTTTTCTTGCACTTTAGCGCTTTTTATGGTAAAATTTAGGAAATATTTCCCTTTTACCGGATGTATAAGTTATGAAAAAACACTACCTTTCGCAAAATGTTTATGAGGCAACCCAAGAACGGCTTCGCTTTCTCTTTGAGGAATTTGATAATATTTTTGTCTCCTTTTCGGGTGGAAAGGATAGCGGTCTGTTGCTCAATCTGACGCTGGATTTTCAGCAGAAATACTACCCCGACAAAAAGATCGGCGTTTTTCATCAAGACTTTGAAGCGCAATACTCGGCTACCACCGAATACGTCACCCGCACCTTTGACCGCATTGAAAAACAAGTCTTCCCCTACTGGGTCTGCCTGCCCATGGCGACCCGCACCGCTTTGAGCAGTTACCAGATGTATTGGTATCCGTGGGACGATAAAATGCAGGATGCATGGGTGCGCCCCATGCCTGAGCGCCCCTATGTCATAAACTTAGAAAATAACCCGATACTGACCTATCGGTATCGGATGCATCAAGAAGATCTGGCTAAACAGTTCGGCCGCTGGTATCGGCTGGCGCACGGCGGGAAAAAGACGGTCTGCCTGCTGGGGCTGCGCGCCGAGGAGTCGCTCCAGCGGTACAGCGGATTTCTCAATAAGCGCTACGGCTATCAGGACAAGTGCTGGATCACCCGTCAGTTCAAAGAGGTCTACGCCGCCTCGCCGTTGTACGACTGGACCAATGCCGATGTCTGGCACGCCAATTTCAAATTTGATTACGATTATAACAAATTATACGACCTGTTCTATATGGCCGGCCGCACCCCCGATCAGATGCGTGTCGCCTCTCCCTTTAACGATCAGGCCAAGGAAAGCCTCAACCTCTATCGGGTGATCGATCCCGAAATCTGGACCAAATTAGTAGGACGGGTACACGGCGCCAACTTCGGCGCCCTCTACGGGCGTTCCAAGGCGATGGGATACCGCAACCTCACCCTGCCCGAGGGACATACGTGGGAAAGCTATACCAAGTTCCTGCTGGATACTCTGCCCGCCCGCCTGCGGGACAATTACCAAAAGAAATTCCAGACTTCGATCGACTTCTGGCACACGGTGGGCGGCGGGCTGGATGAAGACGTCATTGCCGAACTGGAAGCGCGCGGCTACGCCATCGCCCGCAACGGCGTATCCAATTACACCATCATGAAAAATTCTCGCATCATCTTCTTGGACAAGATCCCCGACCATACCGACGATATCAAATCCACCAAGGACATTCCGTCCTGGAAACGGATGTGTTATTGCATTCTGAAAAACGATCATATCTGTCGCTTCATGGGTTTTGGCCTTACCCGTGAACAGTACCGAAATCTCGACCTGCTCAAAGAAAAATACAGCCAAATAGGAGAATAATATGCCCAAGCAAAGCCCCGTATATCACATTATTTCCGTCCCCATTGAGAAGATCGTACCCAACGACTATAATCCCAATGCCGTAGCGCCGCCCGAACTCAAACTGCTCTATGACAGCATCAAACAGGATGGGTACACCATGCCCATCGTCTGCTATCACAACAAAGAGAACGATACCTATATCATTGTAGACGGCTTTCACCGCTACCGCATTATGCTCGATCATCCCGACATTTACGAGCGCGAGGGCGGCAAATTGCCCGTCTCGGTCATCGACAAGAGCCTTGACCACCGCATGGCCTCCACCATTCGCCACAACCGCGCCCGCGGCAATCACGACGTCGATCTGATGAGCAACATCATCAAAGAATTGCACGAACTGGGTCGCAGCGATAAATGGATCGCCAAGCATCTGGGCATGGATAGGGATGAAATTTTGCGACTCAAACAGATCACGGGGCTGGCGGCGCTGTTTCGCGATATTGAGTTTTCCCATGCATGGGAGCCGATCGAGAATTTACCCGACCGCGACGCCATAGCCGCCTCGGCCAATCCATCCAACGACAAACAATTTGTATAAAAAATGGTAGGCATCCCAGCCTACCATTTTTCTATCATTTTTATTTTTACGGGTTTCCCGTACTGTTTGGCACATTCGATCATCGATCTTGTGCCGCGGCTCTCGCCGTCCCAGAAGCAGATGACATAGTCGGCCACCTGCGCCATTTCCTTGTTCCGCCGGGGCCCTGCGCTCCGCCCGTACCGTTCCCAATCGGCGGGGTGTTCCTCAACCTCAAATCCGTTCTCATCGGCGTAACGCTCCCCAATGGCATCAGCCCCGCTGGCACCGCCCGAAACGATAATGATATGATTTTCTTTTCGGATGTTGGACAGGCAAAAGTCAATATATTCTTTGGCTTCCTCGTAATCGTCGTAATCCCGACAACCGGCTACCACGACCCGTTTTGTTGGCAGATCTTTTTTCATACGGTGATCCTCCTTAAAAAAAGAGCACACTCCGAGGAGTGTGCCGAAAAAGTGCTCCTCGTCATTTGTTACCACACGAATGACCCTATGCGGGGTTAGAGGAAAACACCTTTTACCAAGGCATTTTCCCCGCAAAGAGTCCTATCTAATTCGTGTGGTGCCATTATTTTACCACAAAACAAAATAAGTTGCAACCGTTTGGCCAAAAAAAAGACGACCCTCACGGATCGTCTATCTTCATCATTACTAAATCTGTAAAAACCCTTAAATGGTATTTATCACATGGTTATACATATTGGTTACGCTTTCATTCATGTGGATCGGCAGCAATTTCATATTCGGATGCAATCCCTGATATACCACGAATAATTGATGAGCAAACCCTTGCCCCATCCAGCCGACCTCGTCAAAATCCAGAATCACTTCCTGAAATTGATCCAATCGGTTGCAGATCCTTTTGGCCTGTGAACGAGATACCGGAGCCGAATCAAAGATATTTTTTAACGGAATACGGGTTTTGTTAAACGCCCCCTCCTCGTTGGCATACAGATCAAAAACTTCACTGCTGGTTTTATGTGTAAAATTTGACAACGCCATGCACACACCGGTTCCTTTCAGCGGCGCATCGACATCTTCCACCCTGTCGTTACGATACCGTGAGGCGCTGAACACCTTGGCACTGGAAAGGATTAAAAAGGTATCCATCATTTTTGAACTGAAAAAAATCCCCTCGCCCGAATGATTGGATTCATCCGTTGTTAATTTACCCTTAACCAATTCGCAAATCGCCTCATCCAGACTCGAAAGAGAAAAATGATTTTTTATCTTTTCAAAAATACCAACGCCATCATCCATGATCCATACTCGGGTACGCAGAAAATCTTGCTCCACAACGACCTTCATATGTTCCGCTTCCGAATGGTCCATGACATTATTCACCATCTCGCTAAACACATAACTCCAGATTTGCTGAACATTTTCCGCATACTGACTCACAAACGGTTTTAAGCAAATATCATAGGCGTGCATATCGGAATCCAAATCCCCTGCGCTTCGCTTGAAAAGCACAACGTGCCGTGTGGAGGCTAATCGGTATTGCCCCCGTTTCTCCTTGATGATCACACCCTGTTCGATCAGTTCCGTTAAATAGGTGTGTACGGTATTGGTACTGATACCAAAGGCATCCGATACGATCTTGGAAACACTTTTGGTATTGTCGGCAATCTTCTCTAACATATAACAAACAATCGTTTGCTTCTTTTCCGAACTGAATTTCATGACGGCTCACCCTTTATCATAAACTACTGTTAGTATACGCCAAACTCTTAATTATGTCAATAGTTATTACTGATAAAATATATTTTATTACTGTTAAATTCTTTTATCAGTAATATCCCGACAAAATACAAGACACCTCGTTTCTGTTTTTTCGCTGATTCTTCATAAAAAAAGGACATCCCGAAGGATGTCCTTTTTGCATTGCGTACTTTCTTATTTGTTGAGCGCCTGATACACGGCAACGGCACAAGCGACGGTCATGCCGACCATCGGGTTATTGCCGGCGCCGATCAGACCCATCATGTCCACGTGGGCAGGCACGGAAGAGGAACCTGCGAACTGGGCATCGCCGTGCATACGGCCCATGGTGTCGGTCAAGCCGTAAGAGGCAGGGCCGGCGGCCATGTTATCGGGATGCAGGGTACGGCCGGTACCGCCGCCCGAAGCGACCGAGAAGTACTTGAAGCCTTCTTCATAGGAGAGCTTCTTATAAGTGCCGGCAACGGGGTGCTGGAAGCGGGTCGGGTTGGTGGAGTTACCGGTGATGGAAACGTCAACCTTCTCATGCTTCATGATGGCCACGCCCTCGTTCACATCGTTGGCGCCGTAGCAACGAACCTTGCTGCGCTCGCCGTCGGAGAACGCCTTCTCGGACACGATGTTGAGTTTGCCGGTCTTGAAATCATAATCGGTCTGCACATAGGTGAAACCGTTGATGCGCGAAATGATATAAGCGGCATCTTTGCCCAAGCCGTTGAGGATAACGCGCAGGGGCTTTTTGCGGGCCTTGTTGGCGGTACGGGCCAGACCGATGGCGCCTTCGGCGGCGGCAAAGGACTCGTGGCCGGCGAGGAAGCAGAAGCACTCGGTGTCTTCTTCCAGCAACATGGCGCCTAAGTTTCCGTGGCCAAGACCGACCTTACGGGAATCGGCAACCGAACCGGGCACGCAGAAAGCCTGCAGGCCCTTACCGATGCAAGCCGAAGCCTCGCTGGGGCTCTTGACGTTGCTCTTGAGAGCGATGGCGCAGCCTAAGATATAGGCCCAGCAAGCGTTCTCGAAAGCGATGGGCTGAATGTCTTTTACGATCTTATAGGCGTCCACGCCCATAGACAGGCAGTATTCCTGTGCTTCTTCGATCGAGGAGAAGCCATACTCGGGGAGCACAGCATTGATCTGATCGATTCTTCTTTCATATCCTTCAAATAAAGCCATGATATCCCCTCCTTATTCGTTTCTGGGATCGATATAGCGATCCGCTTCGGCGTAACGGCCATAGGTGCCGATATTCTTCTCATAGGCTTCGGCGGCGGGCACACCCTTGCGGATCTGCTCCATCATCTTGCCCAGATGCACGAACTTATAACCGATCACTTCGCCGCCCTTATCGACCGCGATGTTGATGACATAGCCCTCGGCCATTTCCAGATAGCGCACGCCCTTGGCGCGGGTACCGAACATGGTGCCGACCTGCGTACGAAGACCCTTGCCCAGATCGTCCAGAGAAGCGCCGATGGGCAGACCGTCTTCGGAGAAAGCGGTTTGGGTACGGCCATAGACTAACTGCTTGAAGATCTCGCGCATGGCCACGTTGATGGCGTCACACACAAGGTCGGTATTCAAGGCTTCGAGGATGGTCTTACCCTGCAGGATCTCAGCAGCCATGGCGGCCGAGTGGGTCATACCCGAGCAGCCCAGCGTTTCCACCAGAGCTTCCTCAATAATGCCTTCTTTTACGTTCAAGGTCAATTTGCAGCAACCCTGCTGAGGAGCACACCAGCCAATGCCGTGTGACAGACCCGAGATGTCGCTGATCTGTGTCGCCTTGACCCAACGACCCTCTTCGGGGATGGGGGCAGGACCGTGATTGCAGCCCTTGGTGAGGGGACACATTTGTTCTACTTCATGTGAATATTCCACGATAGTTCTCCTCTCGTCTTTTAGTATCGGTAGTATTATACAGAATAAGTTTAACTTTTTCAAGCCAAAATATCCCTTTTTTCGTATTTTTTATAAAAAAGATAAATTTTTGCTTGACAAGACGGCATAATTATATTAAAATGATTTTCGCGTTATGGCGGCATAGCTCAGCTGGCTAGAGCATTCGGTTCATACCCGGAGTGTCACTGGTTCGAATCCAGTTGCCGCTACCAACGGCCCGGTGGTCAAGAGGTTAAGACACCGCCCTTTCACGGCAGTAACACGGGTTCGATTCCCGTCCGGGTCACCAAAAGGCAGACTTCATAATGAAGTCTGCTTTTTTCTTTTGGTAAAATCACAATAAATGTCTATAGTTTCACACTTTATTTCTTGAATTAATCTTACGCATTTCGTAGAATTAGAGTACCCAATATATAATGTATATCTTATATTTATCAAAAATATAGACCGTCAAATAAAAACGGAGGGAAACTCATGAAACATCTCAAAAAAATCACGGCAATTATCCTTGCTGTCTGCATACTTGTCGGTATGCCGTTGGCTGTAGATGTTGCCGCTGTCGGCACAATGGATGCAACAGAGGCTGAATTGCCATTTAATCTTACCCAAGCCCTGCTTGTGCCCCAAGAGTGGAACACCGGTCTGGATCCCGATCGTTCTCTTGTTTTGCACTTTACCGGTAATGTCGCCATCGATATCGACAACACAAAAGCCTATATCTCCTTGGTCAATGCTAAAGGACTGGCTGCCTATGTCGATCCGGTAACCGGAAAAAAGAACGAAGGCCCTATCATTTCGGTATGGTCGGCTACTTTGAGCCGATGCGAAGCATTCGGATCGGTTAATAACTATGTAGCCACCTTGGACGCCTCTCAACTGCGGAACCAACACGAACTGGTTGACACCATCCCCGAGATCCTCGATCTGGCCGACAAAACGGAGCTTATCCCCGTACTGCGCCTGCGCGAGTGCAGCGACATCGATGATTCCGGAAATCAATTACCCAATACCAAGGTCGTTTCCATTTATGATGCGGATGATACTATCCTCCTCTCATCTACTCCCAATGGCGTGGATGGCGGTGGTTGTGATGCGAACGGTCAGGCCAACATCACTGTGGACAGCGATGCTACCGAGGAAGAAAAAACCGCCGGTCATGCAATAAACTGCTTTGACTATTTTGATATTCGCATAACCACCCTCGCCGATGCGGCTCACTTTGAGTACGCCGAGTACTCTCCCAATGGTACATCCTACGATTTTCGTTTTGCCTTAAGCAAAGGCCTGAAGTATGACAACCGCGGATCTGGCCATTCTCCCCTGCATATCCGTGTGGTCAACTCCAAAGGCCAAATTATGTATACGAACGCTGACCGTTCGAAGTACCGTGCTGAAGGTCAAAACACTACCGGCTGCTATGCTTTAGGTAACTTCAATAATGCCACCTCTGACAAAGACGGCCTTAATCTTGAAGGGGTCTTGCCGCAAGGCTCGACTGGCTTAACCGGTTCATTAAATTCTCTTCCGATTCCCGGGTGGGATGTTCGGGGCAGCGGCACGTTAGACTGGACGGCCACCTTTAATACCTGCCTTACCGCCTGCAACGAGCTTAATGCCCGTAATGACGGTGAAACCTATTCGGTTGCTTTGGTGATTGAAGAAAAAAGCACATCAACCGCCAATGGCGAAGCATCCAACAACTGGCGCATTGACAGTCTTTGGGAAGTCGGGTATATTCCGCTGATCGCCACCCATAATAATCCGAAACTTGGTGTCAACGACCGTGTCATCATCCCCATTCTCTCTTCCGATCAACTTGGCGAAGCTGCGATCAATGACCCGACAAAATTGGCCTTGAAAAACGTTTCATTCGTTAGTAAATCCGGTTTTGCCGATCGTGTTATTATCGAATTTACGAAACCGGTCTCGGACTTTGCCCCTTCCTACAGTGGCCTGCGCATCTACGACCCCAGGTATGTGCCCCGCCACAGCGATACAGACATGCAATGGTCTGTCGATAATTGGAAACCATACGATGCTACCGGTACGCGATGGATCGGCACCATGGCTACCGCTTTTAACGCAAATACCTTAGCCGAGGCTCAAGAATGGCTGGTCAATAATCGCTATGCCACCAATACCAACGGGGTCTTTGCCATGTCCGGCAATTACCGTTTGGAATTTTCCATTGCTGACAATGACGCCGATCCCAAAAATAATCGCCTGATCGATCGCATCAAGGCCACCGACGGCGCTGTTCTTTTTGCCAATGACTCCCTTTTCGGCATAAACGAGGAGCGCGCCGGTATCCCTTGGAATCAGTGCGCCATCTACGATTCTGTTGATATTGAAGAGGTCAATATCTACGACGATAAATACATTTTGATCGACTTTAATCAGGACGTTAAGGTGGATCCCTCCTTGTTCTATAATGCCCTGAGCATCTATGACACAGTGTCAAAGGATTTAGCCGGCCGTAAGGCAGACAAGAGCGAATACGGGCGCTACACGTTAGGCACTCATTTCCAACGCGCCTTTACCTCCTTTACCTACTATGGCAATCGCAAGGATGTGATTGTTGCCACTCTCGCCGACGGTGACTACAACTGGTTGATTTCCGAAATGAATGATGCCAACGCTTGGGCCGTCAACAACGGCTCCACAGATAATCGTTTCCAATTGCGACTGCGTCTGCAGGATTTTCCCGAAATAATCGAGGCGAGTGGTGAGCCGAACATCAATTATGCCATTCAAGGCATTCGTTCCTATGATAACGACTATAGCCTGCTCTACGTAGATAATGATGGAGATTATTCAACGCTATATCGTGAATTAAATGTTAACGGGAAAAAGATCGCACAACTTACCGAGGTCATCCTCTCCGATTCCCAACAAGTTGTCGTATCTTTTTCCACGCCCATCAGCAAGGTGGAACCGAGTGCTTTTACCTTGGTCAATACCGATACCCTTGCCTCTTATACGGCTTCCCGTGCTGATGTTAACGGCACCGATGTAATTCTTACATTCCCCCATGCGGTCTTTGACGAAAATATGATCATCCGCATTAGCGGCGGAGCCAATGACCTTATTTCCAACTCAGTCGTTACCACCGCAAACGGCGCCCTCATCTATGCCAATGAGAGTGCCTCCACGGCAGCCCTTAAGGCCACGGTATCCGAAGCGGTGGCACAGGCCAAGGTCAACGGAAAACCTTTCATTTATTTTGAAAACGCATGGGCGGCTAAGAAGAATGGCGATACCGTTGTTCTCCTCAGCAACCAAACCTTCAACAGCGTCCTCATGATTAACGCCGGTATGACCCTTGATCTCAACGGTTATACCCTAACCACCAATCATCTTCTCTCCTTTGGTGATCTGATTGACTCGAAAGACGGAACCGGTCTGTTACGAGTAGATAAGGAAGGCGCCAATTCCTTTGTCTTACTCCAGCAAGACAACACCTACTTGCCGCTGTACGATACGGCAAAAACCGGCTATCGTTTCTTCACTTATGACATTGTCAATCGCGGCACACGCGAGGTGAAAGACGGAGACACCGTTTCCATCCTAAAGTTCGGCATCAAGTTTGACTTTGCCAATCCCGATGCATATACCCTGCTTTGCGATGCCGCCAATAGTGATGTATCTCTCACCTTTAATCTGACCATTCGCAAACCGAATGCTTCTCCGATTAAAGCCTTCTACATCTTCCCTCACACGTCACTCAGCGCCTACGCTAAAGCCGTGATCCATAATACCGGCAATACCTTGGTTCTGAATGTAAAAGGCATTCCGAAGATTGCCGAGCAGGTGCAGTCATTGCCCATGTCGGCCACCCTTGATGCCTACTCAACCCTGACAAGCGGAACCGGCATGACCCGCAACTCCACGCAAGAACTCTACCATGTCGGCATCTCCCCTGCACAGGCCGCGTTTAACTGGATCAATACGCACATCAATAATCACCATCTGATTGGCTTCTCCCTTAAAAATTACCTCGGTCAAGATATGTCCAATTTAGCAGACACAAGTTATTGGACTAAACCCAGCATTACCACAGAAGGTACCTATGACGCCAATCACGATTGGAAAAGGAAAATTGTCTATACAACCTATCTTGGCGGCCCGCAAAACACCAGCAGTCCGCTAACACTGACCTTGGATATCTCCTTTAATGCCAAGCACGCAGCCATTGAATGGGTCGGATACTGGAGTTATACCGGAACCAATTACTCCCAACCCATCTCCAATGTCCGCATCCTTTATGCTGATCTTCCCGTTCAAAAGGCCATTATGACTACAGCCAGACAGGGCGGTCAGAACTACATCTACGATTATCAGCCCTATTCGATCGATCTGACACAAAACACTTCCTATACCATGCAAAACAGCGGAGGTCGCTCCTCGCAGGGGGCGTGGCCGTATTTTGATCTGACAAGCGCCCACAATACCTACGGCATCATGGGTGCCATCGGCTGGTCGGGCAACTGGAATTGCCAATTTACCTATGAGAATGGTGCCGTGCACGTATCGGCAGGTATGCAGAATACCAACTATCAGATGAAAAATGGCGAACATCTGCGAACCCCGTCCATGGACATTCAATTTTTCAAGGGCACACAGGATGACGGGCACAACGCATGGCGGCAGTTGGTGCTGGAACAGTACACACCCGAAAAGAGAAATACCGACGGCAGTACCGAAAAGGTAACCTATGCCCCCATTTCCATCAACACTTGGGGCGGACAGGGTACCGATTCCATGCTCACGATTCTGAACAATCTGAAAAACGCCGGACAGTACTTTGAATATCACTGGATCGATGCCGGTTGGTACGGCAATACCGCTTCCGCCCAGTCGAGTGACGGGATCTGGCAGGAACAGCTCGGCAACTGGTATTATAATCCGGGATATGCCGATCTCAACGGCAAGGTCACCGATCCCGATTCCCATCTGTATCTGACGGCCGGCGGGTTTGATGCGCTTCAGGAATGGCATCAGACAAATAACACCGATCTGATTGTCTGGTTTGAGCCGGCCCGCGCCATGGCATCGTCCCAAATGGGATCAACGGCCACTTCCGACAATCCCTTTACCTTCAAAGCCACCTACAAGCCGACTCCGGACAGTGAGGCCGTAACCGAAACGGTAACCTGGACAACTGCAGGTTTTCTGAGCGGCACCTCAATCGTCGATTACGGCAACCAAAAGGCACTGGCCTTTACCAAAGCCGTCGTGCTTCACTATCTGGATGATATGGGTTGCTACTTCTACCGACAGGACTACAACTGCAATCCTGCCAACGGATGGAAAAATAAAGATACCAACGAAACGACGGCCTCAATGGTTCGCACCGGCGTGGCCGAGATCAAGTACGTGATGGGGCATTATGAACTTCTGGACGCCATTCTGGCTTCGGGGCGGCAGATCGACAACTGCGCCTCGGGCGGTCGGTTGCTGGATATTGAGATGATGAAGCGATCCATTCCCTTG
>JAZNYQ010000117.1:0-2745 GCA_045594545.1 Eubacteriales bacterium
GTAAGACCCATTGTCTTCCTAAGACCGCTTGGCCTCCGACTTGATTGGGCTTGCGCCCGTAAACGGATGAAAAAAGAGGATAGCATGGAATTTTGCGTATTATCAAAAGAAGAATATCGTGCCTTTTTTAACGGACATCCGCAGGCATCCTTTATGCAGTCGGTGGAGTTGTCGGAATTAAAAGAGGAATACGGCAGTAAGCCGCACTTTGTCGGGATCAAACAGGACGGCAAGGTGGTAGCCGCATCGCTGATTCTGGAAGATAAAGCGGCGCTGGGACAAAAGGAATTCTATGCCCCCCGCGGCTTGCTGGTGGACTATCATGATCGGGATCTGCTCGGATTCTTTGTCAAGCAACTGCGCGGCTATATCAAAAAGCAGGGCGGATTTATGCTGACCATTGATCCGAACGTGCTCTATCGGGTGCGTACGCCCGAGGGGGAGATCATCCCCGAAAATGATGCCGATGACGAGTCGGTAGCGAATTTGCTGGATCTGGGGTTCCGCCATTACGGATTTAATATCTATCTGGATGCCCGTCAGGTGCGCTGGTGCTGCCATCTGCCTTTGGATGAGGATTACGAAACCAAAAAGGCAAAATTCTCCAAGCAGACCCGCAAGAATATCAATTCCTGCATTAAGAAAGGCTTGATGGTGCGAGAGGGAACGATCGAGGATCTGGATGTCATGGCCGAAATTTTTGAAACAACGGCCAAGCGGCGGGACTTTTTCAGCCGTTCTCTGGATTATTACCAGAAGATGTATCGGCACATGAAAGATCTGATGACCATCTACATTGCCTATCTGGACCCCGAGGTCTACTACGACCATACGGCGCAGCTTCTCAAATCGGCAACCGTCGATATGACAAAAGCCGAGGAAAGAATCGCCCACCAAGCGACGGGAGAAAAGTCGGTACGGGCATTGGCGATTGCGCGGGAACAGGTGGAAAAGTACACAAAGGAACTGGCCAAAGCCGAGCAGTTTAAGAAGGATCATCCGCAAGGCAAGGCGATCGGCTGTCTGTTGTCCTTGCGCAGCGGCAACGAGTATCTGACATTGACCAGCGGGGTGCTGATGGAGTATCGGCAGTTTACCCCTAAGTACCTGATGTATGAACATCATATCAAGGAAGCCTATAAAGAGGGCTTTGCGTATTGTAATTTCTACGGCATTGCGGGCGATTTTAATCCCGATAATGAGTACTACGGCATTTACGAATTCAAAAAAGGATTTCGCGCCAACGTTACCGAGTATATCGGGCAGTTTGAATTGCCGACCGGCGGATTTTATCATATCTATCGGCTATTAAAAAAGGTCAAGGGGTTGTTGCGTCATGGGACTCATTGAACTGGAAAAACAGGAATTCCTCGCCTTTGCCAAACCGCACCCGCTGGCTTTGTTCTTTCAGTCGCCCGACTGGATCGAGGTAAAGAAGACCAACGGCTGGTGGGGCAAGATGCTGGGCATGAAAGAGAACGGGGAACTGGTTGCGGCTACCGTGGTGTTGTTTAAGCGGGTAGCCGGAATCGGTGTGACCTTTGCCTATGCCCCTCGCGGCTATCTGCTCGATTATACCGATTTCGATCTGCTGGAACGGTTTACGGCGGCCATCAAGGAATACATGAAGCAACAGGGCGTGGCATTCTTAAAGGTCAATCCGTATGTCGATTACCAGTTGCGTGACGAGGACGGAAAGATCTTCCGCGACACGGCCAACAACGCCTTGATGGCGCAGATGGAAAAACTGGGGTATCGGCATCAGGGCTTCTATGTGGATATGCACGACAAGAAAGATCTGGAACCGCGCTGGGTCTCGGTGCTGGATCTGGAAGGCAAAACCATGGAAGAGATCTACAAGGGGATGCGAAGCGGAACCAAATGGGGCGTCAACAACAGCCGCAAGAATTTCCTGACGGTCATCGAGGCCGATGCGAGCCATATGGAAGTATTTAAGCAGTTGATGCAACATACCGCCGACCGCCGAGGCTTTATTGACCGCCCCTTGTCGTATTATCAGGAAATGTTCTCCGTTTTGGATCGGGAGCAAGCGGTCAAGGTCCTGTACGTCCAGATCGATTTTGAAGCATTATCGGCAAACACTCGTGAGCGAATGGAGAAGAATCGGGAGCGGTTGGCTAAGATTGCAGATAATCCCAAGAAGGCGCGCGAGGCGGCCGAGATCACATCGGAGCAGGCCAGTCTGGAAAAGCGGCTGGCGACCTTGGAACAGGACATCCGAGAACATGGCGCCAAAAAGATCATTGCGGGCGGCTGGTATATGCTGTACGGCAGTGAGGTCGTCTATCTGTTCGGGGCCAGTTATAAACCTTTCATGCGATACAACGCCCAGTATCTTTTGCAGTATGAGATGATTGAATATGCCCTGACACATGGATATAAGCGCTTCAATTTCTACGGCATTGACGGCAATTTCTCGCCCGAGTCCCCGAACTACGGGCTGTTCGATTTCAAGCGAGGGTTTGGAGCGACGGTGCATGAACTGATCGGAGAATTCGATCTGGTTATCAGCAAGCCAAAGTTTTTGCTCTATCGCGCAGCCTATAAGGGCTTCAATTTATTACGGAAAATACGCAAATAAAAATTCCGCATCCCTATCGGATGCGGAATCTTTTATTGTTTGGGTACGACATAATTTTCTTTTTCGGCGATCTCCCGTCCTTGTGCAGATATGATCCAATCATATAGGATCCGCGTGCGTGAATTCTTTGGCGTATCGGAGCG
>JAZNYQ010000118.1:0-3303 GCA_045594545.1 Eubacteriales bacterium
CACAGAACGACATGGCTACGATCCGACTTCCTCTCGATGGACGACCGTTTGTGCATGGCCAACATGGCCATTGAGGCGGGAGCCAAGAACGGCATCTTTGCCGTGGACGAGATCACGCTGGCCTACTATAAAGAGCGCATGACCCATCCCTATACCGTCTATGCCGCCGACCCCGATGCGGTGTATGACGAGGTGATCGACATTGATCTGACAAGCATTGAGCCGACGGTGGCCTGCCCGCATCTGCCGGAAAACACCAAGAATGCGGCACAACTGGGTGAAGTGAAGATCGACCAGTGCGTGATCGGTTCCTGCACCAACGGGCGCCTGTCGGATATGCAGGCGGCGGCCGAGATCTTCAAGGATCATCACGTAGCGCCCGGTGTGCGTTGCATTATTATCCCTGCCACCCAGAAGATTTATTTAGAGTGCATCAAGCGCGGTTATACCGAGATCTTTATCAACGCCGGTTGTGTGGTGTCGACCCCGACCTGCGGTCCGTGTTTGGGCGGATATATGGGGATTCTGGCTGAGGATGAAGTGGCGGTGGCGATGATCAACCGTAACTTTGTCGGACGTATGGGGCACGTGACCTCGAAGATCTATTTAGCGGGTCCCGAGACGGCGGCCGCTTCGGCGGTCAAGGGCTATATCACCGATCCTCGGTCACTGTGAAAGGAGAATGGCTATGATCGCACACGGTTTTGTACATAAATACGGCGATAACATTGATACCGACGTTATTATTCCCGCTCGCTATCTCAATACCGCCAACCACAAGGAATTGGCCGCCCATTGCATGGAGGATATCGACAAATCTTTCGTGACCAAGGTCAAGAGCGGCGACATCATGGTGGGCGGTGCCAACTTCGGTTGCGGCTCCTCCCGCGAACACGCCCCGATCGCCATTAAGGAGTCGGGCATTTCGGTGGTGATTGCGGCGACCTTTGCCCGCATCTTCTATCGCAATTCGATCAATATCGGGTTGGCGATTCTGGAATGTCCCGAGGCTTCCGAGAAGATCGAGGCGGGGGATGACGTGGAGGTGGATTTCAACACCGGCGTTATCGTCAACCATACCAAAAAAGAAGAATATAAGGCTCAGCCCTTCCCGCCCTTTATTCAGGAGATCATTCAGGCGGGCGGCTTGCTGGCTTCCATCGCCAAGAAGGAGGCGGCCCATGAATAAGATCATTGCGCTGCTGCCCGGTGACGGCATCGGTCCCGAGATCGTAGCCGAGGCGGTTAAGGTATTGTCGGCGGTGGCCGAGAAGTTCGGGCATCATTTTGCCTATCGCACCGTCGATATCGGCGGTTGCTCCATTGATAAATTCGGCGTGCCCATCACCGACGAGGGAATGCAGATCTGCAAGGAGTCGGACAGTGTGCTGTTGGGCGCCGTCGGCGGTCCCAAGTGGGACAACGTGGATCCGTCCATTCGTCCGGAGAAGGCGCTGCTTGCCGTTCGCAAAGAATTAGGATTGTTTGCTAATTTACGCCCGACCAAGTTGTTCCCCCAGTTGGCCGAGGCTTCGCCCTTGAAAAAGGAGATCGTCGGCAACGGGATCGACCTGTTGATCGTGCGGGAACTGACGGGCGGTGTCTATTTCGGCGAGCGTGAGACCAAAGAGGTAAACGGCGAACTGGTCGCTACCGATATTATGCCGTACAGCGAGCATGAGATCGAGCGGATCGGGCGCGTGGCCTTTGAAACGGCGAAAAAGCGCCGCGGTGCCCTCCATTCGGTGGATAAGGCCAACGTATTGGATACCTCTCGCCTGTGGCGCAAGACGATGCACCGCTTGGCGGAAGAATACACCGATGTGACCTACCATGATATTCTGGTCGATAATACGGCTATGCAGCTGATCAAGAACCCGACTCAGTTCGACGTGATTGTGACCGAAAATATGTTCGGCGATATTCTGTCGGATGAGGCGTCTATGCTCACCGGCTCGATCGGCATGATGCCCTCGGCCTCGCTGTCGAGCGGGACGCTGGGTATGTATGAGCCCATTCACGGCTCGGCGCCCGACATTGCGGGGCAGGACATCGCCAACCCCATCGGTACCATTTTGTCGGCGGCCATGATGTTGCGCTATTCCTTTGATATGGCGGCGGAAGCGGATGCCATTGAGGCGGCGGTACACGCCGTGCTCGATCAGGGTCTGCGCACGGCTGACATTTGGCAAGAGGGCACGACCAAGGTGGGTTGCGCCGCCATGGGTGATGCCGTTGTTGAGGCGCTGTGATGTTACATTCGTTATTTGAGGGGCACGATTGTCTGCTCATACTCGATACCGAAACGTCGGGGTTGAGTTTTAGGAATGATCGGATCATTGAACTGGCGGTACTGAAAGTGGTACGGCAGGGCGGGGAACCGGTGATTGCCGATCGGATGGATGAGTTTATCCGTCTGCCGCAGGGGCAGGTGCTCGACCCGAAAATTGTGGAACTGACCCATATTACCGACGAGATGCTTGCGACGCAAGGGTTATCCGAGGGCGAGGTGCTGGGGCGGTTTGTCAAGATGTTTGCGGGGGAGCGGGCGTTGGTGATTGCCTACAATGCCCATTTTGATTTGAGTTTTCTCTATTACTCGCTGGCGCGTTGCGGCTTAGCCGCCGCCTTAAAGGGCATTGATATGCTGGATGCGCTCACCGTCTACAAGGATCGGCGGGACTATCCGCATAAACTGGAAGCGGCCATCGAACAGTACGGGTTGCAGGACAAGGTGGTCAATTCCCACCGTGCCATTGACGATACGCTGGCGCTCAAAGAGGTGCTCATCGCCATGGAGCAGGAGTTGCCCGACCTGCACCGCTATCTCAACCTGTTTGGGTATAACCCCAAGTTCGGGGTGAGCGGGGCCAAGATCTCCTCGGTCACCTACAAGCCACAGCCTTATAACGATGACACAAAATTGTATCTGAAATAAAAAAGAGATACCCGAGCGGGTATCTCTTTGCCGTTTTAATGAATAATGAATGATGAAGAATACAAACAAAAATCCGTCCCAAAACAGAGGCGGGTGGACGTTAAATGAAAAAAAAATATACTGAGTTAAAAAGGACAATCACTATACAATAAATTTCTAAACAGTCGTCGAGCAATGATTGACTCAATTTGTCATCGATGTATTCGGACATATAAAGCAGTTTGATCCAATATTCGGTCTCGGCGGTTTCTTTTAGGGCGATATGCATTTTAGAAATAAAGTCGGCAGGGCTGTTTCCGTAGTTTGCCTCATTGATGTTGGCGCCAATGCTGGTACCGCTGCGAATGATTTGCTTAGCAATGGTT
>JAZNYQ010000119.1:0-27795 GCA_045594545.1 Eubacteriales bacterium
GGTCTGTATCGTGTCCCAGCCGCGGTGCGATGCCGACTATCAGCGCTTCGGCACCCCCTGCCTCGGCTTTCTGGTCAACGGCGGGAATATCGATTCGATGGTCGCCCACTATACCGCCGCCAAAAAGCGCCGCAGTGACGATGCCTATACCCCCGGCGGCAAGGCAGGCGCCCGCCCCGATCGCGCTACCATCGTCTATTCGCAAGCCATCCGCCGCCTGTATCCTGACAGTTTAATTGCCATCGGCGGCCTGGAAGCCTCCTTGCGCCGCTTCGCCCATTATGATTATTGGGATGATGCCGTGCGCCCCTCGATTTTGATTGACGCGCAGGCCGACCTGCTCATGTACGGTATGGGCGAAAAACACATCGTAGAACTGGCCACCCGTCTGGAAAACGGCGAACGCCCCACCGATCTGCTCGGTACCTGCTACGCCGTCAAAACTGAGGATTATCAGCCCATGCCCGTCAAGGAATGCCCCTCTTTTGAAGCGGTGAGCGCCGATACCGAGAAGGGAAAACGGGACTATGCCATCGCCTGCCGTATCCAGCAAAGTGAGCACGATCCCGTGCGCGGCAAAACGGTCATTCAACGCCACGGCGATACCATCGTGGTGCAAAATTCCCCCATGCCGCCGCTGACTACCGAGGAAATGGATCGGGTCTACGCCCTGCCCTTTATGCGCAATTACCACCCCTCTTACGATAAGATGGGCGGCGTCCCCGGCATCGAGGAGGTCAAATTCTCCATTATTCATAACCGTGGCTGCTTCGGCGCCTGCAACTTCTGTTCCTTGGCCTATCATCAAGGCCGCCAGATCACCTGCCGTAGCCACGAATCGGTGCTGGAAGAGGCCAAAACTATCACCGAGATGCCCGATTTCAAGGGTAATATCCACGACGTCGGCGGTCCCACCGCCAACTTCCGCCGCTCCTCCTGTACCAAGCAGGAGAAAAACGGCATGTGCCCCGATAAAAAATGCCTCGCGCCCGACCGTTGCCCCGCCGTGCAGGTCGACCATAGCGATTATCTGTCGCTGCTGCGCAAACTGCGGAAACTCCCTAAAGTCAAAAACGTTTTTATCCGTTCGGGCATCCGCTTTGACTATCTGATTGCCGACAAGGACGAAACCTTTTTCAAGGAATTGGTGGCGCACCACGTCAGCGGTCAGCTTAAAGTCGCCCCCGAGCATTGCTCGGCCAATGTGCTGAAATATATGGGCAAGCCTCGCATCGAGGTCTATAACCGATTCAAAAAGCGCTTTTATGAATTGACGGCCGCCGTCGGCAAAAAGCAGTATCTGGTGCCCTATCTGATGTCCTCGCACCCCGGCAGTACGGTAGCCGACGCCATTGAACTGGCGCTGTTTCTGAAGCGGGAGCGGGTGGGCCCCGAACGGGTGCAGGATTTTTATCCCACCCCCGGCACTGTTTCCACCTGTATGTTCTATACGGGACTGGATCCCTATACCATGGAAAAGGTCTATGTGCCCCGCACGCCGCAGGAAAAGGCCAAACAGCGCGCTCTTCTCCAGTATTTCAAGCCCGAGAACTATGCCTTAGTGTTAAAGGCTTTGCGGGACTGCGGCCGCACCGACCTGATCGGCCGCGGCAAGGACTGCCTCATTCCTCCGCCCCATCGAAACATTTCCCCAAAGGACATGAAACGCCGATAATGTCTGTTTGGTTTATTGCATCAAAGTGTGATCGATGGTATAATTTTCAACACGAAATCCGATGAGGTGAAGGTTATGAAAGTAAAAGTATTGGGAAATCCTCAGATCATTATGAGTGCCGACGATCCGAAACATAACTATTTCGGTTGGCCGTCGGCGGCCCGCCTGCAGGACGGCCGTCTTGCCGTGGTTGCTTCCGGCTTCCGTCGCCGTCATATTTGCCCGTTCGGCAAAACGGTGATCGCCTATTCTTCTGATGAGGGTAAGACCTATACCGCTCCCGTCCCCGTGATCGATACCTGTTTGGACGATCGGGACGGCGGTATCTGTCCCTTTGGCGAGCACGGCTTTATCGTCACATCATTTAATAATACTACGCAATTTCAACGTGAAAACGCAAAGGACGATTACGATCTGGCTTACCTTGATTCCGTCGATCCGGTACAGGAAGAAAAGGATCTCGGCTTTAATTTCCGCATCACTAAGGACGACGGAAAAACTTTCGGCCCGATTCTCAAATCGCCCATTACCTCTCCTCATGGGCCTACCGTACTTCAAGACGGCACGATCGTCTGGGTTGGTCGGTGCTTTTCAGTAAAGAAAGAAGCGGGTGCGGAAGACTGTATCAAGGCTTATAAAATGGATGAAGATGGGAATATGACATTCCTCGGCCGCCTGCCCGATATGATAGGAGAGGCCGATGCGCTGGCTTGTGAACCGCATGCCTTCCAGGCGGATGACGGTACTCTCATCTGTCAGGTCCGTCTGCATCGCAACGGCCCGTGGGCAACCGGAATGTTCACCTTGTATCAAAGCGAATCTAAGGACGGCGGTATCACATGGAGCGAGCCGCATTATGTGGTCGGTCAGTTCGACGGAGCGCCTGCTCATATCATGCGTCATTCCTCAGGGCTGTTGATCTCTACGTATACGCAACGCACGAAACCTTATGTGGTCAAAGCCATGTTCTCCAAGGACAACGGACAAAGTTGGGATACCGAACATAAGCTGTATACCAACGGGTTTACGCCGGATCTGGGATATACGTCCACCGTTGAATGTAAGGACGGCAGTTTGCTCACCGTCTTTTACGGCCATCCCCACGGGAAAAACACCCCCGCTGTTATCATGCAACAGCATTGGACCATTGAAGAATAAGGATAAGGACTTGGTCGTATGGCCAAGTCCTTTTTCATTGACTTTTCAGACAGCGGATGATAAGATTAAGAAAATAAGGAGGGATATTATGAAGATATTATCCATTGGAAATTCCTTTTCGCAGGACCCCCACGCCCACCTGCATGATTTGGCCGCGCAAAACGGGCTGGATATCTATGCCGTCAACCTCTATGTGTCGGCCTGCAGTTTGCATACCCATGCCGTCAATCTTGCCGAAAATAACGCCGCCTACGATCTGGAGATCAACGGCAAACCGACAGGCGAGAAAATCAGTATTGCCGATGCTTTGAAAATGGATGCGTGGGATGTCATTACGCTCCAGCAGGTCAGCGGTCTTTCGGGCTTGCGCGATACCTATTTCCCGTGGTTTGAGCAGGTATACAACGCGGTAAAAGCGGCCTGTCCCAAGGCGCAGATCTGGTTCCAATATACTTGGGCCTATGCCACAAACTCCGATCATAAGCATTTCAAATTCTACGATAACAATCAGCAGACCATGCTCGCCCGCGCCGCCGAGTGCCGAGATATGATCGTGCAAAACTGGGGTCTGCCCGTCATCCCCACCGGCGATGTCATTCAGCGCCTGCGCCCCATCTTGGGCGAGGATAGGATCCATCGCGATACCTTCCATCTATCCTATGATTACGGCCGTCTGGCCGCGGCTGCTACGTGGATCAAGACGTTAACGGGTCAAAACCTCAAATTACAGCCCTACGCCGACCTTGATCCCGCCCTTACCGACCGTATCTTTGCCGTAGTAAATACATTGTGAGGTGTTACAATGCGATATTTAATTATGACCGATATTGAAGGGGTAACCGGAGTAACCAGTTATGCTCAGGCCGAAAACAGCCAGTTCGGCAAAGATATGCTGATGAACGATCTGTTGGCGGTTATCCATGGCATCCGCCGTGACGCTCATCACGAGATCGTTGTATACGATATGCATACCGATGGGCGTAATATTGACATCACCCAACTCCCCGATGATGTGCAGGTGGTTGTCGGCAAGCCGATCAATGGGGAGGTATACCGTGGAATCGGCGGTCACTTCGACGGCCTGTTTCTGGTTGGCCTTCATGCGATGGGCAGAGAGAAAGGCGCCATGCTGGCTCATTCCTATCTCGTGCAGTATGATGCCATTCATATCAACGGAAAACTGGTCGGCGAGATCGGCGTCGAGGCGCTTTTGGCCGGCGAGCAGGGAATCCCGCTTGTCTTTGTATCGGGCGACGATATGGGTTGCCGTGAGGCCGAGCGCCTGATCCCCAACATCGTAACGGCAACGGTCAAGAAATCGTTGGGCGATGCGCAGGCGCTGTGCCTGACTCCGGCCCGCACCTCCGCTTTGATTGAGGAGGCAGCAGCTGAGGCGGTGGTCAAAACTAAGGATATCTCGCCTAAGATGCCCGAGCAAGAGATCTGCCTCGACATCACCTTCTCCGATTGTAAGTATCTGGAAAACATGAAGAAATTATACGCCTCGTATTTTGTGAAAGACAATGTGTTTGAGTATCGGGGCGTCGGTATGCTTAAAACGTGGTCTGAGTATCTGACCATGGAACAGGAGATGATTCATTATGACCAAGAGTGATCCGACCATCTTGGGTTTTAACCACATGTTCCTCTATCCGGACAGTATGGTAAACGGTCAGGTTCATACCGAAACTTTGGCCCAACTGTGCCACAATCCGAATGTGGCAGCGGTGGACTGCTGGGTTTGGCCGGATCGTGTAAAAGAGGAACTGTCCATCCTTCGGGAGAGCGGAAAACATATCAACTATAATATCGGCGACCGATTGGGAGAAGCACCTGCGCTTCCTGCCGCAAAGGACAAAAAAGAGCGGGCCTACGCCCTCGACTTTCTGCGTCGTGAGAGCGAGTTTGCCGTTTCCTGCGGCGCCAAAAAAATCATTTTGGGTAGTGGACGTGATGTGGTAGATCATGAAGATGGCCTGAAGCGATTTGTCGATCTGATGAACGAATGGTTTACCTATATCCCCGAAGATATCTGCGTGGCCATCGAGCCGGTCGACTGGGATATTGATAAAAAAGCCCTGCTCGGCCCAGCCGAGGAAACCTGCGCCTGTATCAGAGAATTGCGCCAAGGCCGTAAGCGTGTCGGTATTTTGCTCGATATGGGGCACATTCCCATCATGCACGAAACGCTGGATTCGGCGGTGGAGAAGATGAACGACCTGCTGTGCCACATCCATCTGGGCAGTTGTATCATGAAAAACAAGAATAACCCCCTCTATGGCGATAAGCACCCCTGCTGGGGTGAGCCCGACGGGGAATATGACGAAAAAGACGGCGCTCGTTTCTTGCAGATTTTGACCGACGCCGGCTATTTTTCCCGCGGTTATGCCCAGACGGTTTCCTTTGAAATGCGCCCCCTGATCGGTATGGATGCCGAACAAACGGTTCACTATTTGAGTCAATGGTTTAAAGGAGATAGAAAGTAGGATGTATAAGTGCCTATATAATCTTGAATTGCTCATCCTCGCCACCGCCAAAACGCCGTGGCAGGATTATGACCAACCCATCCCAAAGGACTCGCCGGCCAACTTTGTCCGTCGCTTGGAGGGCACCGATGTCGATGCCCTCATGATCTGCCCAACGGCATGGAAACGTGTGATGTGGCACTCAAAGGTCGACCCCCATTGGGAGAAAGAGGCCGCGAAGATCCCCACTCCCTATTTTACGGCGGATCTGAAATATCACGAAAAGGCATACTTCCGTCTGCGGGATTATATGCTGGCCGGTAACGATCCGGTAGCGCAGACGGTGGAACAGGCCAAAAAACAGGGAATCGCCCCCTTTATCTCCTTCCGAATGAATGAGGCGCATTGGCATCTTCAGGAGAGCTCTCCTATGCACTCCTCTTTTTGGAAGAACCATCCTCAGTTCCGAATCAGTGAAAATAATAAATGCTTCAACTATATCCATGCCGAAGTGAGGGATCATTATTTTGCATTGCTGAGTGAACTGGTGGAGAATTACGACGTGGCCGGTTTGGAACTCGACTTTATGCGCCACCCCTTCTATTTTAGTAAAGAGGATCTGGATCAGGGTAGAGAAATTATGACAGGTTTTATCGCCCGTGTTCGTCAGATGCTTAACGAATGGGGGGCAAAGCGGAATAAGAAACTGCAACTGAGCGTCCGTGTCCCCTGCACCGTCAAATGGGCTAACGAAGTCGGCCTGGACGTCGGTCGTTGGGATCGTGAGGGGTTGATTGATATGGTCAATATTTCACCCTTTTTCATGTCCAGTACCGGATTGGACGTCAGCGGCTACAAGTCCATGGTCAATCATGCTGCCACCTACGGTGAAATCCACTTTATCTTGGAAAATACCGAACTGAGAAACGGCTTTATCAATAACTGTACCCGCAAGATGAACCGTCAGATGTACCGTGCGTTAGCGGCAACCTTTTTAGATGAGGGCTTTGACGGCATATCGCTGTTTAACTTTGATTATACCGGTCATCATTTCTTCAACGAGCCTCGGCGCAACCATCTGAAAGAGGGCTTGCCGCCCCACGATGTACTGGTCGGCATCACCAATCCTGAACAACTGGCAAAACAGGATAAGCATTATTTTGTTGGGCCTTATTACACCGCCTTGCCCATGAAGAATACCTTGGATTTGGATATTTATATCGCCGATACCAATCCGTCCGGCGATTTCGGGCAGGCGTTGCTACGCATTAAAACCGAGAAACCTTGTGAATGTATTGAGATAGAGGCGCAGGTCAACGGTGTCCCCGTTGAGGAAGTTACATGGATGGGGGAACTCTTTCCGCCGCAATCCATTGAGGGTGTGGCAAAGCCCGAACAGGTCAAGTATTATAAGGTTCCCGTCGAGATTCTCAAGCACGGAAACAATCACATTACGGCCCAAAACAAGGTCGATGAATGTTTACAGCGAGACCGAATGGCAACCTATAATATGGTCGAACTGGCCCTGTATAAAAACAATCCTTTTCTGTCATAACAGGATGAAGATATGAATTTTTCAGAATTAGTGAAAACCCGCCAATCCGACCGTACCTATCTGGACAAGGCGGTCGAGGATGCGAAATTGGAACAAATACTGGAAGCCGCCCGCCTGTCGCCCTCGGCTTGCAACGGCCAGCCCTATCTCGTTACCGTCTGTCAGGGCGAAACGGCCCAAAAGGTGGCCAAATGCACGCAGGGGATGGGCATGAACGGCTTTGCCACGCAGGCCCCCGTCATGCTGGTACTGTCCGAACAGCCTTATGTTAAATCGGCGGCGCTGGGCGCCAAACTTAAACATAACGACTACCGCAGTATCGACATCGGCATCCTCGCCGCTTATATCACGGCACAGGCCGCCGATCTGGGGTTGGGTACCTGTATCTTAGGTTGGTTCGACGACGAGAAAATTCGCGCCATCTGCCATCTGGACGCTCCCGTGCGCCTGTGCATTACGCTGGGCTACCCTGCAGGCGACACCCGCCCCAAAAAACGCAAAACCCCCGACCAACTCATTCAATATAAATGAAAAAATCACCCGCAAGGGTGATTTTTCTTATATCTGTTCCAACAGCGCCGTACAACCCTTGACGATCTGGTTGTAGACGGTTTCAAAATTGCCCGAATACCACGGATCCTCAATGTCACCGGGGGTGTCGGTAAAATCCATCAGGCGGGATACCTTGTGCGCATCGTCCTGCCCGATAATATTCATCAGCCGAGGCAGGTTATACCGCTCCATCACGATTACATAGTCAAACTCGTCATAATCGGCACGGGTGATCTGGCGGGCGCGGTGTTTGCCGTAGGGGATGTTGTGGGCATCCAGCGTGCGGGCGGCGGCAGGGTAGATGCCGTTGCCGATCTCCTCGCGGGAAACCGCCATCGACTCTATATGCACATCCATCCCTTTGGCCAAATGCTTGCATACATACTCGGCCATCGGTGACCGGCAAATATTCCCGTGACACAAAAATAAAATCTTTCTCATGGCAGTACCTCTGTCTTAACTCCGTTCTCGCTGAAAAAGTCGGCCAAGGCATCCAAATACCCCTTGCCGTCCACCAGATAGGCCATGCCGTGTCCGGCATCGGGCACTGTCACCAGCCGCTTGGCCGTGGGACAGGCATCATAATTCTCCTGACTCATACGGCAAGGGACATAATCGTCGGTCTCGCCGTGAATGAAGATCACAGGCACCGTACACCGCTTGACCGCCTCAACGGGCGAAATCTCCTCTACGTTAAAACTACCAAACAGCCGCGCGCCCAGTTTGACAAACGGATATAACAGTTTGGACGGCAACCCTATCTGATCGATCACCTTTTGAATGATGGCCTTGGCTGAGGTGTATCCGCAGTCAGCCAAAATCCCGACCACCTGAGGGGGCAACTCCCGTCCGGCGGCGCATAACACGGTAGCGGCACCCATCGAAATGCCGGTGAGTATCACTTTTTGTTTTTCGCCAAACCGCTCTGTGATATAGGAAAGCCAAGCCAAACAGTCCCGACTCTCTTTTACGCCAAAGGTAATGACCCGCCCCTCACTCTTGCCGCAGGCACGCTGATCGACGATCAGCACATTTCGCCCCAGGGCAAAGGCACGCTGTACCCCGCCGCACAGATCCCGCTCGGCTGAACCGCGGTAGCCGTGAAACATCAGTTCCATCGGTGCGCCTTTGGCATATTCATAATACTTGCCGTGCAGTTTCAGTCCGTCAAAGGTGGTGATGTATACCGATTCGTGCGGCATCGCCGTCACTTCATCGTTCCACTTCTTCATAAGGTCATGATAGGGCAGATAGATCTCCCCCGGCGGCAACGAAAAGCCATCGGTCTGTTTCTTTCTCGGCGAGTAAAAGGCCATAAAAAAACAAACCAAGGCAATCAGTAGTGTTAATATGAGTAAAGCACCGATAATAATTAGGGCGGGAATCATGGAATCAACTCCTTTTGCCCCAGTATACCACAAAGAGAGAAAAAAAGAAAGTTCTTGCCTTTTCTTCATAAATCGTTTACAATTAGGCAGGAGTGTGATGCAATTGTATATTCCGGTTAACTATAAGAATAAAAAACGTTATAAACTGGCCAAATACCCCATCCGTCAGCCGCTCATTATCGCATGGCTGATCCATCTGATCTCCCGCATCGGGCTGATGGGGCAGGATTATAAGATCGAGAAAGTGAATATGGAGGGGCTCAAAGGCGGCTATTTCCTGCTGAGCAACCATATGTATTTTATCGATTTTCTCATATGCGCCGTGGCTACGGGCTGGCGTCGGGTCAATAATGTGGTGTCCTTTGACGGGTATTACCGCCGTCCCTGGCTGATGGAACTGATCGGCTCGATCGGTACCCGTAAGTATACCATGGACTTGCATTTGATCAAGTCGATCAATAAGGTGCTCAAACGGGGCGATATTTTAAGTATGTACCCCGAAGCCCGCTATACCCCCGCCGGGATTACCAACTATCTGCCCGAATCGCTGGGCAAACTGATCAAGATGAACAAGGTGCCGGTCGTGGTCATGTTGCACCACGGCAATCACCTCTATTCGCCTTTCTGGGATTTTCGCCATAAACGCAAAGCCCCCATGCGTGCCACTATGACTCAGATCCTCACCGCTGAGCAGGTCAAGGTCATGACGGTGGATGAGATCAACGCCGCCGTGTGTGAGGCTATGCAGTACGACGATTATCAGTGGCAAAAGGATAACCATATCCACATTACCGAACCCTTCCGCGCCCATGGCTTAGAAAAGATCCTCTATCAGTGCCCGCATTGTAAGGTCGAGTCGGAAATGGCTTCGGACGGTGCCGAACTCTATTGTAAGGCCTGCGGCAAACGCTGGTTGTGGCAGGAGGACGGCTATCTCAAAGCCTTAGAGGGCGAGACCGAGTTTGACCATATCCCCGATTGGTTTATGTGGGAACGCTCACAGGTCGAGGAACAGATCGAAAAGGGCGAGTATTTCTTTGAAGACGAGGTCGATGTCTATTCCTTGCCCCGCTCCATGTTCACGCCCTTGGGCCGTGGCAAACTGACCCACGACCCCGAGAAGGGTTGGATCGTGCAGGGGCATTACCGCGGCGAGGACTATTACCTCAACCGCCACCCCAACCAGACCAACGCCCTGCACGTCGAGTACGACTACTGCTATGTCCGTCCCGAAGACTGCGTGGATATCTCCACTGAGGACGATTCTTTCTATTGCTACCCCGTCAATAAACGCAACGTGATCACAAAACTGGCCTTTGCCACCGAAATTTTATACCAAAAATCGTTGAAAAAATAAGAAAAACAGCCATGAAAATGGCTGTTTTTTCTGTCAAAAGATACGAAAAAAGGATACAAATGAATTGACAAAAAGCAAGCGTGCGTGTATAATAAGTATGGTCATCTGCGCGACTGACGGAATGAAAAGCGGAGTACCGCAAGGGAACGCAGGTTGTTATTATGCCGACCGTCTGGGCGAATCAGTTGTGTGCTGACTCGCCCTTTTTATGTGTTTACAATATCTTTATATATAGGAGGTCCGTTATGGAACACCAAAATTGGAACGGATTTGCATCCGGTGTATGGCAGGATGAGATCGATGTACGCGATTTTATCCAGCAAAACTACAAGCCCTACCACGACGATGCCGCGTTTCTCGTCGGCCCGACTGATCGCACACGGGCGTTGATGAAAAAGGTAGAGTCGCTCTTCTTGCTGGAGCGGCAGTACGGCGGCGTGCTGGACATTGATACGGCTACCGTATCCTCTCTGCTCGGTTATTCGGCCGGCTATATCGATAAGGACAATGAGATCATTGTCGGGTTGCAGACCAACCGCCCCCTAAAGCGCGGCATCAATCCGTTCGGCGGCATCCGCATGGCCCGTCAGGCCTGCGAAGCCTATGGCTACAAACTGTCCGAAAAAATTGAAGAGGAATTCCGCTATCGTACCACCCATAACGACGGCGTATTCCGCGCCTATACCGATGAGATGCGCGCCGCCCGTAAGTGCCACGTCATTACGGGTCTTCCCGATGCCTACGGCCGCGGCCGTATCATCGGCGATTATCGCCGTGTCGCCCTCTACGGCATGGATCGCCTGATCGAGGAAAAGAAAAAGGATAAAAAGAAACTGGAAGGTCATGCCTTTATGACCCATGAGATCCGCGAGGGTGAGGAACTGCAAAAGCAGATCAACCACATGGGACATCTCAAACAGATGGCGGCCATGTACGGGTTCGACATCAGCCAGCCCGCCAAGGACGCCCGCGAAGCCATCCAGTGGACCTATTTTGCCTATCTGGGAGCTATCAAGGAGCAAAACGGCGCCGCTATGTTGTTGGGCCGCGTGTCTACTTTTTTTGATATCTATCTCGAGCGCGATATCCAAAACGGGGTACTCACCGAGGAGCAGGCGCAGGAACTGATCGATGATTTTGTGATCAAACTGCGCATGGCCCGCCACCTGCGCACCCCCGAATATAACGAACTGTTCGGCGGCGACCCGATGTGGATCACCGAAGCCGTCGGAGGTATGGGTGAGGATGGGCGCACGCTGGTCACCAAGTCCAGCTTCCGTATCCTCAACACCCTGTATACGTTGGGCTCTTCGCCCGAACCGAATCTGACGGTGCTGTGGTCGAACGCACTGCCTATGCCTTTTAAGAAATTCTGCGCCAAAGTATCGGCCGATACCGATTCCATCCAGTATGAGAATGACGATGTCATGCGCCCGCTCTATGGTGACGACTATGCCATCGCCTGCTGTGTGTCGGCTATGAAAGTGGGCAAGCAGATGCAGTTCTTCGGCGCCCGTTGCAATCTGGCCAAACTGTTGTTGATCGCCATCAACGGCGGCTATGATACTACCTCGGGCATGCATATCGGTCCCCAGATGCCGGTTCTGGAAGGGGATACCCTTACCTTTGATGCCGTCATGGAGCGATTTGATATCTATATTCAGTGGCTGATGAAACTGTATGTCAACACCATGAATATCATTCACTATATGCACGATAAGTATGCCTATGAACAGTTGCAGATGGCCCTGCACGATACCGATGTCAAACGGTTTATGGCCTTTGGTATTGCCGGCCTTTCGGTTGTGACCGACTCGCTCTCGGCTATTAAGTTTGCCACCGTCCGTCCGATCAAGGACGACAAGGGCTATATCGTTGACTTTACCCGTGAGGGCCGTTTCCCGACCTACGGTAACGACGATGACCGTGTGGATCAAATCGCCAAGGATATGACCCACCGTGTCATTACCGAACTGCGCAAAACGCCCACCTACCGTCACGCCGAGCATACCCTGTCGGTGCTTACCATTACCTCTAATGTTATGTACGGTAAGAATACGGGCGCTACTCCCGACGGGCGTAAGAACGGCGAACCTTTTGCGCCGGGTGCCAACCCGATGCACAACCGTGAGGAGAACGGCGCACTGGCGTCGCTCAACTCGGTGGCGAAACTCGACTACGCCGATTGCCGTGACGGCATTTCCAACACCTTCTCCATCACCCCCGATGCGCTGGGGCATACCGAGCAGGAGCGTGTGGAGAATCTGGTTGCCATTCTGGACGGCTATTTTGCCAAGAAGGCCCACCATATCAACATCAACGTTCTCAACCGTGAAACGCTGATGGATGCCTATGAGAACCCCGAAAAATATCCTAACCTGACCATCCGCGTGTCGGGGTATGCGGTCAACTTCAATAAACTGTCCCGTGAACAACAGCGTGAGGTCATCTCCCGCACCTTCCACGAAGCGGTATGATCGGACGGATCCACTCGATTCAGAGTCTGGGCACGATCGACGGACCGGGTGTGCGGTTTGTGGTCTTTTTGCAGGGATGCCCGTTGCGGTGTGCCTGTTGCCACAACCCCGATACTTGGGCGATCGACGGCGGTCACGAGATGTCAGCCGAAGAGATCGTGCAGAAAGCCATGCGCTATCGGGAGTATTTCGGCGAAGACGGCGGGATCACCCTGTCGGGCGGCGAGCCGCTGTGGCAGCCCGAATTTGTCAAAGAGATCTTTACGCTATGTAAACAGGCAGGGATCCATACCTGTCTGGACACCTCGGGCTTTGCCTTGACCGAACCGATAAAAGCGGCGCTGGCGTTGACCGATCGGGTGTTGTTGGATATTAAGTACACCAACGATGAACACTACCGCGCCTATGTGGGCTGTGAATATGAGTCGGTGAAAAATTTTCTGCAATATCTGGATGAGCCGAGGACGGCCGTAACGTTGCGGCAGGTGATCATCCCCGATCTCAACGACACCGAGGAAAATCTGTCAGCCCTCTCTGCCCTGCGGCGTGAGCATGCTTGCGTGGATGGGATCGAATTGTTGCCCTTCCGCAAGATCTGTCAGGTCAAATATGACAATATGGGAATCCGTTTTCCCTTTGCCGAGCGCCCGACGCCGACAAAGAAACAGATGGATAAACTGAATCAATTCTTGCAAAATCCCGTTGGTTAACGGGATTTTTGCAGGCAAAAGACGGAGGAAACGAAGGATGTGGAAACGGAAATTAGCGCTGAAAGCCTGTAATTCGTTCGGCGCACCGCTTGAACAGATATTGCCCTTGATCAAGCAGGTGGGGTTTGATGCTTGCTTTGCCGAGTGGAAGAACGCTGAGCAAATGGCGAATGTGGCGGCGCTGGTTAAGGAGTGCGGATTGGATATTCAATCCATGCACGCTCCGTTTCGCATGGCGGCGCAGATGTGGGAAGGGCCCGACGACGAGGCCGAGGCAGGCACAAAACTGTTGGTGTCCTGTATTGAGGATTGCGCCCGTCACGAAGTGCCGGTGGTCGTCTGCCATACCTATATCGGGTTTGAGGATAAGCCCCATATCGTCACCGCAAAGGGCTTGGCACGATATGAACGGATATTGCGTGCCGCCGAGGGCACGGGCGTGAAGATCGCCTTTGAAAATACCGAGGGCGAAGAATTTTTAGCCGCCCTGTTTGCGAATTTCGGCAGTCATCCCAACATCGGTTTTTGTTGGGACAGCGGGCATGAGATGTGCTATAACCATTCGCAGGATATGCTGGCGCTATACGGAACGTATGTCTGCGCAACCCATTTGAATGATAATCTGGGCATTATGGATTATAAAGGGAAGTGCAATCCGTCGGACGATCTGCATCTGCCGCCCTTTGCCGGTATTGCCGATTGGACAGAATTAACAAAACGGCTGGCGGCCACGGGCTTTGACGGGCCGCTCACCTTTGAACTCAAGCGCCATGCCCGTCCCGGTCGCCATGAGACCGATCACTATATGCGCATCCCGTTGGAGGAGTATTTGGCCGATTGTTACATGGGCGCCTGCCGCGTTGCCGCTTTGTTTGAACAGGCAAGAAAAATGCAAAAAAATGCATAAATATACTGAAAAAGGCTTGACAATGCCAACGTGATAGGCATATAATGAGTACAATTATTTCATTGGAAAGGAGACCTCAATATGTATTATTTTTATTATTATGGGGGTCTGCGTGCGGATGCATAACTTTTCAGTGAAACGGATGTTGTAATCGTAACGGCTCCGCTTCGGAGCCGTATTTTTATTTTAAGGAGAAAAGAAAATGAAAAAGATCCTTGCACTTATTTTGTCTGTAGTTATGGTTCTGTCGCTGGCGGCTTGCGGCGGCACGGCGGATGACACCATTCATGTCGGTGTCGTACAGCTCATTCAGCATGAAGCGCTGGATGCCGCAACCCAAGGCTTTGTAGACACGCTCAAAGCCGAGTTTGGCGATAAGATCGTCATTGACGTGCAGAACGCCTCGGGTGAGGCCACCAACTGCACCACCATTGTCAACGGCTTTGTTTCCTCGAATGTGGACCTGATCATGGCCAACGCTACCGCGGCTCTGCAGGCCGCTCGTGAAGGCACGGCCGATATTCCCGTTCTGGGCACTTCGATTACCGACTATGCTTCGGCTCTCAAGATCGATAACTGGACCGGCACCGTCGGCGGTAACGTTTCGGGCACCACCGATTTGGTTGCTCTGGATCAGCAGGCAGCGGTAATTCAGGAACTCTTCCCCGATGCCAAAAAAGTGGGTCTGTTGTATTGCTCGGCAGAAGCCAACAGCCAGTATCAGGTAGATGAAATGACCAAGCTGTTACAGGCGATGGGCTATACCTGCGCACCCTTTGCCTTTACCGATACTACCAACGTCGCTTCGGTGGCGCAGGCGGCTTGCGATGCGTCCGATGTTCTGTATATTCCTACCGATAATACGGCGGCCAACAACACCGAGGCCATTGCCAACGTGGTTATTCCTGCCGGCAAGCCGGTTGTTGCCGGCGAATCGGGTATCTGCAAGGGTTGCGGTGTGGCCACCATGTCCATCGATTATTATGATCTGGGTGTAGCCACCGGCAAAATGGCGATTAAGGTTCTCAAGGGTGAGGCTAAGATCGGCGAAATGCCCATTGAGTCGGCTCCCGAGGCTACCAAGAAGTACAACAAGACCAACTGCGATGCTCTTGGCGTGACCGTGCCCGAGGACTACGCAGTTCTGGGCTGATTTCGGGGGATAATACCGATCATGAATTTTCTAACCTCACTCCTTAACGCCGCACCCGGTGCGGTTGCCCAGGGGTTGATCTGGGGTATGATGGCGATTGGCGTCTATCTGACCTATCGGATATTGGACGTGGCCGACCTGACGGTAGACGGTACCATGTCGACCGGCGGTTGCGTAGCCGTCATGCTGATGGTGGCCGGATGGAATCCGTGGCTGGCTCTGCTGGTCGCGTTTCTGTCGGGTATGGCCGCCGGACTTCTCACCGGATTTTTCCACACCCGTTGCGGGATCCCCGCGATCCTGTCGGGTATTCTGACTCAATTGGCGCTCTACTCCGTCAATCTGCGGATCATGGGAAGCCGCGCCAATGTCGCCATCAGTGTCATCAATTATGACCTGCTGGTCTCTCAGCGTTATGTGCGGGAATTGTCGCTGAACAACCCGTTGCCGATCCTGCTGGCCATCTCGTTTGTTGTGATTCTGGCACTGTATTGGTTCTTCGGCACCGAACGGGGCGCCTCCCTGCGTGCCACCGGTTCCAATCCCAATATGGCCCGCGCGCAAGGCATCAATACCAACAGCAATATCGTGCTCGGGCTGATGCTCTCCAACGGTATTGTGGCCGTGGCCGGTGCGTTGCTGGCGCAGTTTCAGGGCGGTGCCGATGTCAATAACGGCCGCGGCGCCATCGTGATCGGTCTGGCGGCCGTCATCATCGGCGAAGTGCTGCTGGGCAAGGTGTTCCGCAACTTCGGCTTGCGTCTGTTTGCCGTGATCTGCGGTGCAGTCATCTATTATCTGGTCATTCAGGTCATCCTGCTCATTCCCGATCCGGCCAATGCCGGCATGAAACTGATCAATACCAACGACTTGAAACTGATCACCGCCATTTTGGTAGGACTGTTCCTGGCCGTGCCGTATTGGACAGGCAAGGTGTTCCATGCCAAGAAAAAGGGAGGGAAGGATAATGCTTAAATTAGAGAATGTATCCAAAACCTTCAATCCCGGTACCGTCAATGCCAAAACAGCATTGGACGGTCTGAATCTGACCTTGAATGAGGGCGATTTTGTCACCGTCATCGGCGGCAACGGCGCCGGCAAGTCCACCATGCTCAATGCGGTGGCCGGTGTGTTCGCCATAGACGAAGGGCATATCTTCATCGACGGGAAAGAGGTAACCAAACTGCCCGAATATAAGCGTGCCAAGTATCTGGGGCGTGTCTTTCAGGATCCCATGATGGGCACGGCGCCCACCATGCAGATCGAGGAAAATCTGGCCTTAGCCGCCCGCCGCGGAAAATTCCGTGGTCTGGGCTGGGGCATTACCAAGGCCGAGCGTAAGGCGTACGCCGAATTGCTTGCCGATCTGGAACTGGGTCTGGAAGACCGTATGACGGCTAAAGTCGGTCTGCTCTCAGGCGGACAGCGGCAGGCGTTGACTCTGCTGATGGCCTCTCTGCAAAAGCCGAAACTGCTCTTGTTGGATGAACATACGGCGGCGCTTGACCCGAAAACGGCGGCCAAGGTGTTGGGACTGTCCCAGCGTATCGTAGAGCGGGACAATCTGACTACGCTGATGATCACCCATAATATGAAGGATGCCATTACCTACGGCAACCGTCTGATCATGATGGATGCCGGTCGCGTGGTGCTGGATGTGTGCGGCGAGGATAAAAAGAAACTCACCGTGGCCGAATTGATCGAACATTTCGGCAAGGCCAGCAGTGAAGCCACCGATAAAATGTTGCTTTCTTAATGTAAAAGCCGAAAAGCGGATGCTTTTCGGCTTTTCTTTCATGTAACGCTAAAAGTTTGTCGAAAAGACTTGCATTTTTATTGGGATAATTATATAATATCTACGGAAAACAGAGTTCGACAATTCAGCCCCTCGGGTCTTATTGGAGATTTCTGTTTTTTGTTTTTCCGAAAGGCGGACAGGCTATGAAAGCACTGGAAGAAAAAATCTTAAAAGAGGGGCAGGTTCTGCCCGGTGACATTTTGAAGGTCGGCTCCTTTCTCAATCAGCAGCTGGATTGCGATTTTCTGATGGAGATGGGCCGCGAGATCGCGCGGCTGTATGCCGATGCGGGTGTCACAAAGGTACTTACGGTAGAGGCGTCGGGCATTGCCATTGCGGTGGCAGTGGGTGCGGTGATGCATCTGCCTGTTGTTTTTGCCAAGAAATACCGTACCGGCAACGTGTCGGGCGAAACCTATTCGGCATTGGTCCATTCGTATACCCATGGAAACGATTATAACATGGTCATCGCCAAGGAATATTTGTCGGCCGACGATACGGTGTTGATCGTAGACGATTTTCTGGCCAAGGGTGCGGCCGTGGAAGGGCTGATGGATGTGGCCGCTCAGGCGGGCGCTAAAGTCGCCGGCGCGGCGATCGCCATCGAAAAAGGCTTCCAGGAAGGCGGCAAGCGGCTGCGGGCGACCGGAATACGCGTCGAATCGCTGGCCATCGTCGAAAGTATGCATGACGGAGCGTTGGAATTCCGTCCCCAATGATGTATGTAATACATTTACATAAAAAAATTTTTAAGGAGAAAACACCAATGAAAAAGATCCTTGCTGTGATCCTCGCCGCTGTTATGCTGGTCTCTCTGGCCGCTTGCGGTGGCAACCCCGAGCCCTCCGGCTCGAACGACAGTTCGGCTTATGCCGACATCAAAATCGGTTTCATCTTCCTGCATGATGAAAACTCGACCTATGACAAGAACTTCATCGACGCCGCTAAGCGCGCCAAGGAAGCCCTCGGTCTGACCGATGACCAGGTCGTCATCAAGGTTGACATCGATGAGTCTGCCGAATGCTATGAAACTGCCTGCGAACTGGCAGAAGATGGCTGCGACATCATCTTTGCCGACTCTTTCGGTCATGAAGACTACATGATCCAGGCCGCTAAAGAATATCCGGAAGTTGAGTTCTGCCATGCTACCGGTACCAAGGCTCACACCGAAAATCTGGCCAACTTCCACAACGCTTTCGCTTCCATCTATGAAGGCCGTTTCCTGGCCGGCGTTGTTGCCGGACTCAAACTCAAAGAGATCGGCGAAACCAAGATGGGTTATGTCGGCGCTATGCCCTATGCCGAAGTGAAGTCGGGTCTGACCTCCTTCTATCTGGGCGCTAAGTCCATCGTTCCCGAAGCTACCATGGAAGTTGTCTTCACCGACACTTGGTATGACGAGGGTCTGGAAAAAGAAGCCGCTGTTACCCTGATCTCCAGAGGTGCTAAGCTCGTTTCTCAGCACGCTGACTCGATGGGTGCTCCTTCCGCTTGCGAAGCCGCCGGCGTTCCCAACGTGGCTTACAACGGTTCTACTACCGCGGCTTGCCCCAACACCGCTCTGATTTCGTCCTACATCGATTGGCAGCCCTATTTCGAGCTGATCGTTAAGTCGGTCGCCGAAGGCAAGGACATTCCTGCTGACTACTGCGGCACCATCGAGACCGGTTCGGTTAAACTGACCGCGCTGAACACCGAGGTCGCTGCCGAAGGCACTCAGGCTAAGCTCGACGAAGTTATGAAGGGCCTCAAGGACGGCACCATCAAGGTCTTCGACACCGATGCGTACACCGTTAAGGGTGAGAAGCAGACCTCTTATATGGCTGACGTTAACAGTGATCCCGGTCCCGATACCGAAGCGATTAAGGACGGCTACTTTGCTGAAAGCGAATTCCGTTCGGCTCCTTACTTCGACGTTGAGATCGATGGCATTACCTTCCTGTGCAAGTAAGATCATCTGTACAAGGGCGGAGCATTTTTGCTCCGCCTTCCTTTTGATTTTTGAAAAGAGTCCCTTCGGGCTTTTTTCAAAAACCCAAAGGAGGTAACAGGCGTGTCCCAAGCAGCCATCCAACTGAAAAACGTCACCAAACGCTTCGGCAAGGTGGTGGCCAACCACAACGTCAGCCTTTCGGTCAACAAGGGTGAGATCCTATCTATACTGGGCGAAAACGGCAGCGGCAAAACCACGCTGATGAACATGATCGCCGGCATCTACTACCCCGATGACGGACAGATCTATATTAACGGCGAGGAGGTCGTCATCCGCTCTCCTAAGGATGCCTTTGCCTATAAGATCGGTATGATCCATCAGCACTTCAAACTGGTGGATGTCTTTACCGCCGCCGAAAATGTGGTGCTGGGTCTGGACGGTAAGTTCAATCTCAAGCAGTCGGCCGAAAAGGTGGCGCAGATCGCCGAAAAATACGGCTTTGACATCGACCCGATGAAGAAGATCTATACCATGTCGGTATCCGAAAAGCAAACGGTCGAGATTATTAAAGTGCTCTACCGCGGCGCCGATATCCTGATCCTCGACGAGCCGACGGCCGTTCTCACTCCGCAGGAAACACAGAAACTGTTTGATGTTTTGCGCCGTATGCGCGACGACGGCAAGGCCATCATTATTATCACCCATAAACTGCACGAGGTGCTGGCGCTGTCCGATCGGGTCTCGGTGTTGCGCAAAGGTGAATATGTCGGCACGGTCACTACTAAGGAAACCAACGAATCGCAACTGACCGAAATGATGGTGGGCAAAAAGGTCACGCTTAATATCGAGCGTAAAGAGCCGATGGGCCGTCAACTGCGTCTGGAAGTCAAGGACATTGAATGCCATACCCGAGAGGGACATAAGATTCTGGATGACGTATCCTTTGAAGCCTACGGCGGCGAGATCCTGGGTATTGCCGGCATTGCCGGATCGGGTCAGCGCGAACTGCTCGAATCGATCGCCGGTCTGCAAAGTCTGGACGGCGGCGAGATCCTCTATCATAATCCTAAGACCGACCATGTGGATAACCTGCGCGATAAGACCCCCTTGCAGATTCGGGATCTGGGCGTGCGCCTGTCCTTTGTGCCGGAAGACCGTTTGGGTATGGGTCTGGTCGGCAATATGGATATTGTCGATAATATGATGCTGCGCTCCTACCGTAAAGGGCACTCGGTCTTTGTTTCCCGCAAAGCCCCCCACGATCTGGCCGAGCATATCGTAGAACAACTGGAGGTGGTAACCCCCGGTCTGTCTACACCGGTGCGTCGGCTGTCGGGCGGTAATGTGCAAAAGGTACTGGTCGGACGTGAGATCGCCTCAGCGCCCAGCGTGCTGATGGCCGCCTATCCGGTGCGTGGACTGGATATTAACTCGTCCTATTTGATATACGATCTGCTCAATCAACAAAAAGAACAGGGAACCGCCGTCATTTTTGTCGGTGAGGATCTGGACGTACTGATGGAACTGTGCGATCGCATTTTGGTCATCGGCGGCGGACGGATCACGGGAGTGGTCGATGGCCGTACGGCGACCAAAGAGGAGATCGGGCTTTTGATGACCAAGCATGACGGAGGTGAGAGCCATGTCAACTAAACAGAAATCGGTACGGGAACCGCTGATTCATATCACCAAGCGTGACGGGGTCTCGATGTGGACAGGCATTGCCATTCGTGCCGCCGCTATTGTGCTCTCTATTGTCGTGTGTGCTCTTTTGGTCGTGCTGATTACGGGTGCCGATCCGATTGAATTTTTCAGCGCTGTCATGAAAGGCTCGTTTGGTTCTAAGCGCAAGATGTGGATGGCGGGACAGGATGTGGCCATGCTGTTGTGTATCGCCTTGGCCGTTACTCCCGCATTTAAGATGCGATACTGGAACCTCGGTGCCGAGGGACAGGTGCTGATCGGCGGTCTGGCGGCCGGCGCTTGCATGATCTATGTGGGAAATGCGTTACCCACAACCCTTTTGTTGATCGTCATGTTTGTGGCCAGCCTGTTGGCCGGCGCCGTTTGGGCGGTCATCCCCGCACTCTTTAAGGCGAAATGGAATACCAACGAATCACTCTTTACCCTGATGATGAACTATGTGGCCATGCAGTTGGTGTCTTTCTTTATTGTCCTGTGGGAGAACCCCAAGGGTTCCGGTCAGGTGGGCATCATCAATATGGATTCGCAGGCCGGCTGGTTGCCGTCGATCGGCGGGCAGAAATATCTGCTCAATATCCTGATCGTGGCGGCCGTTACCGTGGGTATGTTTATCTACCTGCGCTACAGCAAACAGGGATATGAGATCTCAGTCGTAGGCGAGAGCGAAAATACGGCACGGTACAGCGGCATCAATGTCAAGAAAGTCATCGTGCGCACCGTAGCCATTTCGGGTGCCATCTGCGGTCTGGCAGGACTCATGCTGGTCGCGGGAACCGACCATTCGATCTCCACCGACACCGCCGGCGGCGACGGCTTTACCGCCATTATCGTGTCGTGGCTGGCTAAGTTCAATCCTTTCATGATGGTACTGGCTTCCTTCCTGATCATATTTTTACAGCGTGGCGCGGGCGAGATCGCTACCGCCCTGCGGCTCAATACCAGCATTGCCGATATTCTCACCGGCGTCATCTTGTTCTTTATCATCGGTTGTGAATTTTTCATCAATTATAAGATCAACTTCCGCAAGAAAGGAGGCAACGCCTGATGGAGATCCTTGCTACCTTTATCAACCGTGCGGTCATGCAGGGCATTCCCTTGCTCTATGGCTCAACGGGTGAGATCATCACCGAAAAGTCGGGCAACCTCAATCTGGGCATCCCCGGTATCATGTACGTCGGCGGTGTCTGCGGTATCATCGGCGCCTTCTTCTATAAACAGGCGGTCGGCGTGGTCCAGCCTTTCTTAGGTATCCTCATTCCTTTGCTTTGCGCCTTGGCAGGCTCGGCACTCATGTCGCTGATCTATGCGTTTTTAACCATTACGCTGCGCGCCAACCAGAACGTCACCGGTCTGGCTCTTACCACCATGGGCGTCGGCATCGGTAACTTCTTCGGCGGTTCGCTGGCTACCCTCTACGGAGAGGGCGGTTCGCTGGCCATGACCGAAGTGTCCAACTTCTTCCGCGCGGCCTTGCCCTTTGCCGAGAAGTGGGGTGTCATCGGCACCATCTTCTTCTCTTATGGTTTCTTGGCTTATCTGGCAATCGTGATTGCCATCATTGCTTCCCTTGTGCTGACCCGTACCCGCGTGGGGTTGAACCTGCGCGCCGTGGGTGAGAGTCCGGCTACGGCCGATGCCGCCGGTATCAACGTCACCAAGTATAAGTATGTGGCCACCGTTTTGGGCGGTACCATTGCCGGCTTGGGCGGCTTGTACTTTATCATGGACTATACCTCGGGTATCTGGTCCAACGGCGGATTCGGCGACCGCGGCTGGCTGGCCATCGCCTTGGTCATCTTCGCCATCTGGCGCCCCAATATGGGCATCCTCGGCTCCATCCTCTTTGGCGGTCTGTATATCGTGTATTTGTTTATTCCGGGTCTTACCCGCGAATCGCAGGCGCTCTTTAAGATGTTGCCGTATATCGTAACCATCGTGGTGTTGATTGCCACCAGTATGCGTAAAAAGCGGGAAAACCAGCCGCCGGCCCATCTGGGTCTGTCCTATTTCCGCGAGGAACGATAAAAATAAAGGCCGAGTATTGAAATGCTCGGCCTTTTATGATACCATAAAAGAAAAAGGAGATCTGACCTATGAACCGTTTTGTACTCAATGAAACCTCTTACCATGGCGCCGGTGCCATCACCGTCATTCCCGACGAGATCAAGAACCGTGGCTTTGCCAAAGCCTTTGTCGTCACCGATAAGGGTCTGTGTGATGTCGGTGTACCCCAGAAGGTCACCGCTCTGCTCGATGCGGCCGGTATCCCCTATGAACTGTATAACGATATCAAGCCCAACCCTACGATTGAAAATGTCCGCAACGGCATTGCCGCATTCAAGGCCTGCGGCGCCGATTGCATCGTAGCCATCGGCGGCGGCTCCTCGATGGATACCGCCAAGGCGATCGCGATTGTGGCCACCAACCCTGAATTTTCCGATATTCGTTCGCTTGAGGGCGTGGCCCCCACCAAGAACCCCTGCGCACCGATTATTGCCGTTCCCACCACGGCCGGTACCGCCGCCGAGGTTACTATCAATTATGTCATTACCGATGTGGAGAAAAAGAGAAAATTCGTCTGCGTCGATGTGCATGATATCCCCGTCTGTGCCGTTGTCGATCCCGATATGATGGCCGGTATGCCTGCTGCACTCACGGCCGCCACCGGTCTGGATGCGCTGACTCATGCCATTGAGGGCTATATCACCAAGGGCGCTTGGGAACTGTCTGATATGTTCCATATCAAAGCCATCGAGATCATCGCCCGCTCTCTGCGTGCCGCCGTTAAGGGTTGCCCCGACGGTCGCGAAGGCATGGCGCTGGGCCAGTATGTGGCCGGTATGGGCTTCTCGAACGTAGGCTTAGGTGTCGACCACTCGATGGCACATACCCTGTCGGCCTATTACGATATGCCCCACGGCAAGGCCTGCGCCACCTTATTGCCCACTGTTATGGCATTCAATGCCCCCGCTACCGGCGAGAAGTACCGTGAGATTGCCCGTGCCATGGGCGTCGAGGGTGTGGATAACATGACGCAGGACGAGTACCGTGCCGCCGCCGTCGCCGCCGTGCAGAAACTGGCTGAGGATGTCGGTGTCGAGTGTTCGCTCAAGGGTATTGTCAAGGAAGAAGATGTCGCCGCCCTGTCGGCCGATGCCTATGCCGATGCCTGCCGCCCCGGTAACCCCCGTGATATCACCGAGGCCGAAATTGCCGATCTGTATCGTTCTCTTATGTGATTTTTTTGAAATTTGGCCCGTCCGGGTTTACGGACGGGCTTTTTTCTTATATAATAAAACTAATACGATTACGGAGGAAAGGATATGGATCATTTGTTATTATTGATGGCGGCCGTTATTGTGGTGTGTGTCATCAGCAACCGCATTTCTTCCAAACTGGGTATGCCCATGCTGCTGGGCTTTATCGTGCTGGGCATGGTCTTTGGTGCCGACGGTATCTTCCGCATCGCCTTTGATGATTATGACCTCTCCAGTCAGATCTGTTCCATCGCTTTGATTTTTATTATGTTTTACGGCGGTTTCGGTACCAAATGGAGTCAGGCTAAACCGATAGCCGCCAAGGCGATCTTGCTCTCCTCGGCAGGTACCGTGGTGACCGCCGCTCTGGTCGGGCTCTTTTGTTGGCTGGTGCTCGGCGTTTCGGTGTGGGAAAGTTTTCTGATCGGCTCGGTCATTTCCTCTACCGATGCCGCTTCGGTCTTCTCCATCCTGCGTTCCAAGAGGCTGGGTCTGAAATACCAAACCGCCTCGATTTTAGAGGTGGAAAGCGGCTCGAACGACCCCGTAGCCTATATGCTCACCGTCATTTGCCTGTCGCTGATGCGGGGCGATCTGTCGGGCGGCGCCCTTGTCTGGATGTTGGTCGCACAGATCTTATTCGGTGTCGCGCTGGGTACGGGGGTGGCATGGTTGGCTAAGTGGATGTTGCGTCGCTTGCGCCCGAGCGACGGTATGGATTCGGTCTTTCTGGTTGCCGTAGCGCTGGCCGCCTATGCACTGCCGGCTATGATCGGCGGCAACGGGTATCTGAGCGTCTATATCACAGGCATTATTCTCGGCAACTCCCGTCTGCATAATAAAACGGCACTGGTCAATTTCTTCGACGGCACCACGGGTCTGATGCAGATGCTCCTGTTCTTCCTTCTCGGTCTGTTGTCCTTCCCGTCCCAATTGCCGCAGGTGGCGCTGGTCGCACTGGGCGTGGCGGTTTTTCTCACCTTTGTGGCACGCCCGCTGGCCGTTACCCTGCTACTCAAGCCTTTTGGGTGTAAATGGCGGCAGATCGGGCTGGTATCGTGGGCAGGTATGCGCGGCGCCGCCTCGATCGTGTTCGCCATCATGGCGGTAACCGATCCGGCAGTCACCGAGCACGATATTTTCCATATCGTCTTTTTCATCGTTTTGTTTTCCATTCTGTTACAGGGCACCCTGTTGGCGCCGCTGGCCAAGAAGATCGGCATGACGGATGAGAGCGACGTTATGAAAACCTTTACCGACTACGCCGATATGCTCCCTGTGGGCTTTATCCGTGTGCGAATGCCCGAGGGGCACCCGTGGGAGCATCAGCACATCTGCGACCTGCAACTGCCGCCCGACCTGATCGCCGTCCTGATCTTACGGGGCGAAAAACGCATCACCCCCAACGGCCGTACCCAACTGCATCCGGGCGATGAATTGATCTTAAGCGGCGTGGTGTCTGAGCGCATCGAGGGTGTATCCCTGTATGAAAAGACGATTGCCAAAGGCGACGAGTGGATCAATTTGCCGGTGCGGGATGTGCCCGCCTACGGGAATTTGATCATTATGATTCAACGCGGCGATCGCGTCATCATCCCGCGCGGCAATACCGTCATCCGCCAAGGTGACCTGCTGGTCATTAATGATACCGAGGAAGAATAAGGGTATTGACAAGAGTGTGGGGCTGTGGTAAGATAAATACAATCAAATAAACCGTTGAAGCGGAAATAAAGGCAAAGATGCCCTCGCAGAGAGTTCGGGTTGCTGGGAGCCGGATAGGAAACAGTTTGTCAAGTGGGCCGCCGAGGGTGCAGTCAAAGGCGCAAGCCGAGTATTCTGCAACGTGTGGGCATACGTCAGTTGCCGGGGGTATGTTGGTATCCCGTAAAGTGCATGGGAACTCCCATGAATGCAAGGTGGCACCGCGGATAAGATTTTTATTCGTCCTTGACAATATTGTCAAGGACGATTTTTATTTGGAGGACAGACTATGAAACTCAACGGCATCGATTACGAAACCTATTTTAACAATTACCCCGATAAGGATGGATATTTCGGCAAGTACGGCGGCGTGTTTGTGGACGACAAACTCAAAGCGGCCATGGCCGAAATCACCACCGCCTATTATTCCATCTGCCAGTCCCGCAAGTTCATTGCCGAACTGCGCCGCATCCGCAAGGAGTTTCAGGGCCGCCCCACCCCCGTAACCCATCTTGAGCGCCTGAGCGATGCGCTGGGCGGCAAGGTCCAGCTCTACGCCAAGCGTGAGGACCTCAACCATTCGGGCGCCCATAAGCTCAACCACTGTATGGGCGAAGCGCTGCTGGCCAAGTACATGGGCAAAAAGAAGGTCATCGCCGAAACGGGCGCCGGTCAGCACGGCGTAGCCTTGGCCACCGCCGCCGCCTACTTCGGGCTGGAATGTGATATCTATATGGGCTCGGTCGATATCAAAAAACAGGCGCCTAACGTAGCCCGCATGAAGATTCTGGGCGCAAATGTTGTTGAGGTCACCCACGGTCTGAAAACCTTGAAAGAGGCGGTCGACGCCGCATTTGATGCCTATTCGAAAGAGTATTACGACGCCATCTATTGCATCGGCTCGGTGCTCGGCCCCCATCCGTTCCCCATGATGGTGCGCGACTTCCAGAGCGTCGTCGGCATCGAAGCTCGAGAACAGTTTATCGACATGACCGGTCATCTGCCCACCTCTACCGTGGCCTGCGTCGGCGGCGGCTCCAATGCCGCAGGCCTGTTTGCCGGATTTTTGAACGATCCTGTAGATATCTACGGCATCGAACCCCTCGGCCGCGGCCCTAAATTGGGCGACCATGCCGCCTCTCTGAAATACGGCACCGAGGGCATCATGCACGGCTTCAATTCGATCATGCTCAAAGACGAGAACGGCGAGCCCGCCCCCGTCTACTCGGTGGCCAGCGGTCTGGACTACCCCTCGTCCGGTCCCGAACACGCCTTCCTGCAGGAAATGGGTCGCGTTAAATACGATGTCATCGACGATGAGGAAACCATCGACGCCTTCTACCGTCTGGCCAGATTGGAGGGTATCATCCCCGCCATCGAGTCGGCTCACGCCGTCGCTTATGGCATGAAACTGGCCAAAACCATGGACCACGGCTCCATTCTGATTAACCTGTCCGGCCGCGGCGATAAGGACATGGACTACGTCATTGAAAATTACGGGATCCGCTGATGATAAAACATATTATTTTATGGAAAATCAAAGACGATGCCGATAAAGCATCGGTAGCACAAGGGGTCAAAGCCGGACTGGAGGGACTGGTCGGTGTTGTGCCCGGCTTGCTTCGTGCACAGGTGGTGATCGGAGAGATGGCTTCCTGCACCGCCGATGTCATGCTCGATTCGGACTTCCAATCGGTCGAAGCATTGAAAGCCTATAAAACCCACCCCGCCCATGTGGCGGTGGCCGACGGCAAGGTGCGCCCCTATATGGAAGTGCGCCTGTGCATGGATTATGAAATATAAAAGAAGCAGGAACCGTTACGGTTCCAAGTCGGATCGTAGCCATGTCGTTCTGTGAGCCAAGGAGTTGGTAAGACCCATTGTCTTCCTAAGACCGCTTGGCCTCCGACTTTGGCGGTGGCCGACGGCAAGGTGCGCCCCTATATGGAAGTGCGCCTGTGCATGGATTATGAAATATAAAAGAAGCAGGAACCGTTACGGTTCC
>JAZNYQ010000120.1:0-3993 GCA_045594545.1 Eubacteriales bacterium
GTATCCAGACCCTTAACGGCATCCTGGAAACGCTGGGCGGGACGGTAGGCTTCGGTCTGGTTGATCTGACCGGCAAAGGCGATAGCCTTCTTGGTACGGATCATCAGATAGTCGTCGGTACCGTCGTTGTAAAGGTTGGTGGAGATCTTGACCATCGCCCCGTTATACATGCCCACAATGCCGCGCTTGATCAGATCGACATTATCGGTATACAGGTCGGTCAGAGCCTCCTTGAACAGGTTGTAGAACCAAGGGGTGACGGTGATGACCACCTCGTCGTTGATCTTGACGTCGTTGCCCCACAGGTAGACAAAGCCGTCGTCCACCGCCTTTTTGGCCGCGGCGGCATCGGAAATGGCGGTCGAGGCCGAGAGTTTGCCGGCATCGACGGCCTTGGAAGCGATAAAACGGTCACGCTCCTGCGCCAGCGCGGCGGCCGATTCCTGCATCAGTGCCGGCATCAGGCCCTCGATCGACTGCGCCTTGTCCACATCGTCCACGCCGAAGTTGAAATACTTGGCCTGATCGATGTCGAGATACTGTTCGGTATCGGCCACCTCTTCGGGCGCCCCGATGTCCTCACCGGTGTAGGTGCCGATGGTGGGGCGGGACACGCCCAGAATCTTCACACGGGCGGCGTGTTTGGCCTCGCCCTCAAATTCGGTGTTGCAGTCCTCCTGCATCACCGATGCCTTCTCCAGCTCGGTCTGGATGTGATTGGACCATACGATAGGTTTGAAATTGTTGTAAGCCATTGTTATAAACTCTCCTTTAAATTTGTAATCATTCATCATCCGCCATAGGCGGATATCATCGCCCGTTCGGGCGATATCAGACGGCGCAAGCCGTATATCATCTGCCGTAAGGCAGAACTCACTGCGCATCTATCGCAATGAGGAATGATAGGCGCTTCGCGCATGATATCCCTTGGATGATATCTGCTTGGCAGATGATATATGGGCTTTGCCCATATGGGTTTACTTCCATTTAGTCATGGATCTTTGGATGCGTTTAAGCAGTCCCGGATCTTTTTTGAAGTCCTTATCGGTCAGCGCATCGACCTGCGCCGGCGAATAGAACTCCTGCACACCATGTCCGTCGGTATTGACGGCGCCGGGTGCGGGCGGCGGGGTGGGGGTGTTGCGATTTTTTTGCGCATGAAGGATCTCATAGGCGGTCAGCGCATCGACTCGGCCGGTGGCCATGATGTGGACAAAGTCCTGCGGCAGATCCTCGATGCCGGTCGCGGCAAAATCGGGATATACCTTTTTGATGGCGGCAATGTCCTGCTCCACCGTCGCGCGATCTCGAGCGGTGCGAAGAGCCTTGAGTTCCTCCTGCTGGGCCTGCCAGCTCTCACGCTCGGCCTTGAGCGTACCGAGTTCCTGCTCGGCTCGCTCCTTGGCACGGCGCATGGCGGCAAAGGCCGAATTCTCTTGGGGTGTTTGCTGTACTTGCTGTTCCATATAGTAACTCCTTTGTTTGCGCATTGGAGATATGCGCGTAATACATTCAAAGAAACCGTAGGTTTCTACCGAAATATGGCCAAAGGCCATATATCATCCGCCCTTTGGGCGGATATCAAAGGCGGAACGCCTATATCATTCATCACTTCCCCATCTCGCAGGGAATCTTTGATAGTGAGAAATGATATACGGCTACCGCCGTATGATATCCTGCGGGTGATATACCTTGCGGTATGATATACGGGACTATGCCCGTATAGTCGAGTCTACCGCTTCCTCTCGTATCATTCTTCGCGAAGCGAGCAACTGTTCCAGTTTTCCTTTCGGCAAAGCCGTCGTCGTCGCAAACTACGCTTCGCTCCATTGGCCTGCTCGGCCAATATCCGTTCCGCTTCGTTGCTCCTCCTCTGCGCTCAAAACCCGCGTCGGGCGACCGGGACGGCCTTCGCCGTCTGGGTTGCGCCCTCGCTTCCTGTTTCTTCGCGCTTGTCTCGGCTCTGCCCATGGCTTTTTCCCATTAAACTCGTTCTGAATTTCTGGCTTGAAGGATCTGCTCCAGCCTCCCCTTCGGCAGAGCCGAGTGGGAATCGAGCAAACTGACATACTCGTCAAGCGTGAGGTGCCCGCCGTTAAAGAGCCCGTCGAGCGCCTGCGCCGCCGCGTAGCGGGAATAAGGCGACTCGCTGGAAATGTCGATGCGAATGGCCACACGCAGATCCCGCAGCGCCGCCGCCTCCACAAACTCCTCGGTGCCGTCCCGCAACAGCAGGGTCAAGCCCTCGGGATGGTAGATGCACCACATTTCCAGCCACAGCGAGGCAATGTCTTCAACAAACTGGCGGTAGGTGGCGATCTGCTCGTTGAGGGGCAGTTGCGCCAAGTCACGTACCGCCAAAATGGCGGCGCCCGACGCCTTTTCGGGGTCGATACTGCCCACCGCCGCATCGCCCGAGCCGGCCAGTTCACGGGTCAGCCCCAGCAGTTCATCGGTCAGCCGCTCGGCCGCCGAGCCGATGGGGGCAGGCGAAAGATAGCTGATCAGGTCGGACACCGGCGTGCCCGCCAGATTGTCCACTGCCACCTGCGCCCCGACTTCACTCAGCGCCTCCACACTGTCCACGCGGTCTTTATCGTACACCAGTTTGGGATAGGCAAAGTTGCGTACCGCCTGCGCACGGCGGGCCAAAGTCTTGTTCAGTTCCGTCTGGTTGGGGATCAATCCCGCCACCTCACCGCGGCCGCGGGCACTGCCCTTGACCGACTGCCAGACAAAACTCACCAGCGGATAACGGGTCAGTCCCCCCGTCACACGCCCTTGCCCGTCGATGGCGCACAGCGCACGGTCGGGCTGGTAGATGCAGGAGCGGGTCGAGCGCACCGTGTGCACATACCCCGCCTCGTCCTTATACAGATAGAGCAGGCAGGTGCACTTATCCCCGCCCACCTCGGCACGGGCTTGCTCGGACAGCAAATGCCCCGTGCTGTCGTCGGGCGCGATCTCGGCCAGCACCTTTTCCTTTACGCCTGCCTTGCGCCCTTGCGCCACCACGTCGGACACCAAACGGCGCTCGGCAATCAAAATGTAGGGCTGACGCTGAATGTCACGGCACTGCTCATCGCCCAGATAGATGTTGGTGTTATCCAGCACCTCGGCACGGCCGTCGGCATCGTAGAAGTACAGGTAACTGTCCCCCGCCACCGCCGCGTCCCGCACCGTCTGCCAGGCCAGCGTGTCGAGTTTGAAACTCTCCCAGCGTGAGGCGGCAAATTCGCCCAGCCGTTCGCACAGCGCCGTCTGCGCCGCCCGACTCTCCTGCGAGCCTTGCGGGGTAAAGGTGATGGCCACCTGTCCCTGCGCCACCGTCGCCACCTTGTTTTTCACGGTGGGGGCGATCAGGTTCATCACGGGGTAATCCTCGCCCGCCTCCCATTGCTCGCCCAGCATAAAGCGGTGGGCCCGCTCGGTCGCCGCATACAGATCAATGCGCCGATGGTGTTCTTGGCCCTTTTCATACAGAGCCCAAATCTCCGTTGCGTTCTTCATATATCCATTCCTCATTTCTCATTTATCACTCATCATTCATCATTTCTCCCCAACTCGCACCGAGCCAAGGGAAATGACAAACGGTGTCAATTATCGTCTTTTACGATACTGTTTGGTTCTAGACGAATACCATTTAACATTCACTTTTTTTACATAAGAATAAGAACGAATGCTCTGCATGTCTTCCCTCCTTTCTGATTGAATGAATGATGAATAATGAATAGTGAATAATTTCGGTGGAAAGCTCCGCTTTCTTTTATTCAAAGAAATTGAGGGCAACGCCCGAAATTTCCTCCGACATTCTTCATTCTTCATTCTTCATTTTTCATTTATATCACCTTCACCCGTTCCCCCTGTCCCAACTCCCCCTTTTTTTGCACCACAGAAAAAAAGGGAATCGGCTCGGGCTTTGACAGGTGCGCCGGCCGCGGCCGTCCCGCCGTGAAATAGCGCAGGGCGTCGGGGGCGTGGGTCAGTTCGTGG
>JAZNYQ010000121.1:0-7186 GCA_045594545.1 Eubacteriales bacterium
AACATCCCCGCCAGCGCCGCTCTGCCCATTGAGCCCGCCGTAGCCAAAGCCGGCGACGAGGGCCTGCTCGAAGGCTATGAGCAAGACTGGTTAGACCCCATCATCAACCATCTAAACGCCTAAACAAAAACGAGCCGAACGGGTGCTTCTCATAAGGATGATTAAAGCCTCGATCAATTTCATCCAGGCTTTTCTTATGCTTATCGGATAGAACTAGCATCGCATTTGTAAGTACAAATGCTTCTTTTTGGGTGATACCCAAACCCTTTTTACAACAAAAAAGAAAGATAAGTGATATTCTTTGCTGTGCAAAGAGTGATATTTTCACTTTGTGAAAGTGATATTACTCCCTCTGGTCGTAGTGATATTTTATTCGCCCTAAAAACTGTCCGAAGGACAATACCACTCGGTGCTAACCGAATATAACTGCGAAGCAATAGAACTCGCCTTTGGCGAATAAAACTGCGAGACTTCCTTATGAGAAGTCTCGCAACTCGGCTCGTTTTTTATTACCTTTCGTTGGACAAGAAGAAAACGGCGATGGTACCGGGTCCGGAATGGGCACCGATGACAGGACCGATATCGGCAATGTAGCACACCGATTCACCCGTGCGCTCCTCAATGGTCGCAGCCAATTCCTCAGCCTGATCCCGACAGTCGGCCTGACAGATCATAATCGGGCCGTCGGTACGGGTGTCCTGCAGCCGCTTGAGCAGGGCGCCCAGCGCCGCCTTGCGCCCTTTCACCTTAGACATACTGATCAGATGTCCCTCGTCGTCCACATGAAGTACCGGCTTAATGCCGAGCAGTCCGCCGACGAAAGCAAGTGTAGGACTGATACGGCCGCCCCGCTTTAAGTACACCAGATCATCCACCGTAAACCAGTGAGAGATCTTAGGCGAAGTCTCCCGAACATATTGCGCCGTTTGCGTAAGATCGGCGCCGCCGTTGCGCTTGTCTACCGCCAGTTTCACCATCAAACCCTCGCCCGCCGAAGCGCACAGGGTATCCACCGTTTCGATCACCGCATCGGGATATTCCGCCCGCAATTCCTCGGCCGCCATGGCCGCCGCATTGGCGGTGGTGGACAAGCCCGTCGAAAACCCGATATACAAGATATCCTTTCCGTCTTTGAGGATCGGCTCAAACGCGGCACGAAAATCGCCCATATTCGCCGCCGCCGTGCGGGCCACCGCTCCGTCTTTCATGCGATTATAAAAGTCAGAAACGGGCATTTCGGTATATTCTTGGTCCTCTCCCTCGAAGCGAAATGACAATTTTACGCTTAAAACATCCCATTTTTGAAGCGTTTGGGTATCAATATCGCAGGCAGAATCGGTCACAATTGCAAAATTTCTCATGGTTTTCTCCTTTTTTGGCCTTGTTTTCATGCTTTCTATTATGAGCATTATACCCAATTACTTCAACCTACCAATCCATTTCTTCACTATACTGTTGACAAATCAAGGTGTAGAATTTTCGGTAGAGCACTCTCCCCACGGTAGAGTGACAAAAAATTTCCTTGATTTACAATGGATTTTATGGTATGCTTGTAACGAGGTGATACCATGGATGAACTCAAAGTGATTATCGCCGCCAACATTGCCTCTCTGCGCAAAGCGCGGGAGATGACACAGTTTGAATTGGCCGAGCGATTAAATTATTCCGACAAAGCCGTCTCAAAATGGGAGCGTGGCGAGTCGATCCCCGACGTGGCGGTGCTCAAACAAATTGCTGATCTGTTCTCGGTGACGGTGGATTATCTGCTCACATCCGATCACTCGGATAAAAAGGAGCAGCCCGGTATGATCAGCCAGCGCAACCGTATGTATATTATGGGGCTGAGTATTTTACTGGTATGGTTTATTGCTACGCTGGTGTTTGTGGTGCTGGATCTGACAACGATGAACACCCCCGGACATTGGCTGGCCTTTATTTTTGCCCTGCCCGTATCGGCCGTTGTGTGGCTGGTCTTTAACAGCATTTGGTTTAACGGCAAGATCAACTGGGTCATTATTTCCCTGCTGATGTGGTCATTCCTGCTTTGCTTATATCTGACCTTGGTAACGCTGGGAAGCAACCTATGGCTGATCTTCATTTTAGGAATCCCCGGTCAAGCCATCATCTATTTGTGGTCGGGCATCAAATTCAAAAAACGCATCCCAAAAAAGAAAACGAAAGCATAAAAACCACCCGAGAAAATCATATTTTCTCGGGTGTTTTTCTATAAATCTACAGCAAAAAAGGTAAGAGGTCAGAATTAAGAATTAAGAGGTTTTTGTTTTGAGAATCGAAACAAGAATCTTAATAATCTCATTGCAATCCGCATATATACTCTCAAATGCTTGTTTTTCCAGATATCCGCTTTCTTACACTTTCTCACCTCTTAATTCTTACCTCTTAATTAAATATCTGTAGGGAGCGGTCGAGGATGCCGTGCATGGCGGCGATGGCTACGCCATAATTGACCATGGGGACGCCTTGTGCTTCGGCTTTTGCCATTCGGTGTTTCATTTCGGCTTCATTGAGCATACAACCGCCGCAATGAACGATGACTTTATATTCCTTGAGGTCGTCGGGGAAGGTGCCGCCCGAGGTAAAGGAGAATTCGGGTTTGGCTTTACAATAGTTTTCTATCCATGCGGGCATTTTGACCGTGCCGATGTCGTTGCATTGGCGGTGGTGGGTACAACCCTCGCTGATGAGAACCTTATCGCCGTCCTTGAGGTCAGCCAAGGCCTTGGCGCCTGCTTGTAATGCTGACAACTCTCCTTTATACCGAGCCATTAAAATGGAAAAGGAAGTAAGGGGGATTTGGTTTGGCACATCTTTGCTGACCCGCTCAAACACCTGCGAATCGGTAATGACCATGGCGGGGGTGATCTTCTCTAACGTTTCTTTTACCTCTTCTGGCTGAACGGTCACGACGATGCCGTGATGGTCGAGAATATCCCGTATGGTCATTTGCTGCGGCAGAATCAGCCGCCCTTTGGGGGCGGATTCGTCGATGGGGGTGACCAGCACGACCACATCGCCCCTGCGCAACAGATCAGACACAATGACCTTTTCGTTTTTCATCTTGGCGGCAAACTGCCCCAGTTTCTCCTTGATGCTTTCCACGCCCTCGCCGCTGACGGCACTGGCATAGAGCCGTCCCTCGACACGGTCGGTCACCTGATCGGCCTTATTCCAGACCATAAGATAGGGCATCTTTTTTTCGACAAACAGGGCTTCGAGTTGCTGATCCTGTTCACTCATGCCGACGGCCGCATCGACCACCAACACGGCAATATCGGTCTGTCCCAAGATCTGTTTGGCCTTCTGCACCCGTTTCTCGCCTAAATTCCCCTCATCGTCCAGACCGGGGGTGTCGATGATCACAACAGGGCCAAGAGGTAACAGTTCCATGGCCTTTTTCACGGGATCGGTAGTGGTACCCTTGACATCAGACACGACCGACAGTTCCTGTCCGGTAACGGCATTGACCAGACTGGACTTGCCGGCATTACGCATACCGAAAAAGCCGATATGCAACCGTTCGCCCGATGCGGTAGACTGTAAACTCATACGCTCCTCCTTAAAAACGGAAGTCACGGCGATTGGATGCTTTGATTGCGGCAATATTTTCCTCGGCGATCTTGCGCACCTTATCTTTCGGGATGCGGGTCAATTCCCGCTCGACCATATCGTAGCCGACGGCCTTGGTGGCAGGGCTTGCATAGTCTTCCAGATACTCCGACAGGGTCATCAAAGCGTTGGGGTGGCAACAGTTGAGGATCTGTCCCGTCTTACACAGGCTCATAAACCGATCGCCCGTACGCCCCTCGCGGTAGCAGGCGGTGCAGAAAGACGGAATATGTCCGTTCTCCATGAGCCAGCGCACCACATCGTCGAGCGAGCGTTGATCGGACACGTCAAACTGCTCGGTATCGTGGGGGCGCTCATCCGCCGAGTAGCCGGCATAGCCACCTACCGAGGTACGGCTGCCGCCCGACACCTGCGACACGCCCAGATGCAACAGACGGCTGCGCACCTGCTCACTTTCGCGGGTAGAGATGATGATGCCGGTATAAGGCACGGCCAGACGGATGCAGGCGGTAATTTTAGCAAAGGTATCGTCGTCGATGCCGTTGTCGAACTGGTCAGGGTCGATATCCGAGGCCCGTTTCAGACGAGGCACCGAGATGGTATGGGGACCGACCCCATGCACCGCTTCCAAGTGTTCGGCGTGCATAAGAAGTCCGGCAAATTCGTATTTATACAGTTCCAACCCAAACAGAACGCCCAGACCCACATCATCAATGCCGCCTTCCATGGCGCGGTCCATGGCCTCGGTATGGTAGGCGTAGTTGCTCTTGGGGCCGGTGGGATGGAGTTTTTCATAACTTTCCTTATGATAGGTTTCCTGGAACAGGATGTAGGTGCCGATGCCCGCCTCTTTGAGTTTGCGATAGTTCTCGACGGTAGTAGCGGCAATATTAACATTGACGCGGCGGATGTCGCCGTTCTTGTGATGGACGCTGTAAATCGTCTTTATGCACTCCAGAATGTACTCGATGGGGTTGTTGACCGGATCTTCGCCCGACTCGATGGCCAGACGCTTATGGCCCATATCCTGCAGGGCGATGACCTCGGCCTTGACCTCTTCCTGTGTGAGTTTCTTGCGGGGGATGGTCTTGTTCTTCAGATGATAGGGGCAATAGACACAGCCGTTGACGCAGTAATTGGACAGGTACAGCGGAGCAAAAATAACGATGCGGTTGCCGTAGAACGCCAATTTAATCTCCTCGGCAATTTTATAGATCTGTTCGATCTTTTCAGGAATCTCGCAGGCCAGCAGGACCGAGGCTTCGCGGTGGGTCAATCCTGCGCAGGTATAGCCGGTTTCGCCTTTTTTGGGGCGGGCTTTTTCCAAAATAGCATCGATCAGTTCCACATTGTTCTTATTTTCCTCGGCATAAGCGAGGGTGGCGCGGATCTCGGCGTCGTCGATAAATTCATGGGCTTGTAACGATTTGGGATTATACATAATTTACTCCTTTACATCGCCGCGGGCGGTGACGATCTCGTACCCGATGGCAGACATTTTTTCTATTAGCGTTTGTTTGCTTTGGGCCGATTCGGCACCGTCGCTGACCTTATTATTATATAGTTGATATTTCTTGCGCACACCGGGGGGTGATAAATTCGGCATCACGACGTTGGCGCCCGCCAGTATTCCCTTTTCCCGTCCGAACGGGTCGATCGAACCGAGGGCGGTGGTAGAGGGCAAAAGCAGATTGGGCTTGATCAATCGCAAAATGGAGAGCAGATAACAGGTCAGTTCCAGTGTACCTGCCTTTTCCTTTCCGAACGGGGTATCGCTTTGGGGGATAAATGGGCCGATGCCGCACATGGCGGGCTGAAATTCCTCAACAAATTTCAGATCGGCGGCCAAATGCGCGCTTGTCTGATTGGGAGAACCGACCATAAAGCCGCAACCCGTCTGATAGCCGATCGCTTTGAGATCGTGCAGGCAGCGCAGGCGATTTTCCAGCGTTAATTCCTTGGGATGGAGAGAGGCATAGTGCTCGGCGGTGGCCGTTTCGTGGCGAAGCAGATACCGATCGGCGCCGGCATCAAACAGTTTCTGATAGCTCTCACGGCTCCGCTCGCCCAAAGACAGGGTGACGGCGCAATCGGGGAAACGGGTCTTGATCTCCTTAATCAAGGCATAGAGCCGCTCGTCGGTATAATAGGCGTCTTCGCCGCCCTGCATAACAAAGGTGCGAAAGCCGAGGGCGTACCCCTCCTCGCAACAAGCCAATATATCGGCTTCGCTCAGTCGGTAGCGGGAGCAGTTTGGATTGGAACGGCGGATGCCGCAATACAGGCAGTCGTTTTTGCAGTAATTGCTGATCTCAATAAGACCTCGGATGTAGACGGTATTGCCGTAGATGGCCTTTCGAACCGCCACGGCGCGCTTGGCCAATTCTTCGGCCAAGGCAGGGGTGCGATTGTCGATCAACGCCTGATACTCGGACAGAGAAAGAGAATGTTGCCGCTCCAGTTTATCGATCAGGGCGATCATGATTTAGACCCCGCATAGGCGGTCTTGGCGCTCACGCCCGACAGCCGCCCGATCTTACCCGACAGGGCCGAGATAATATCCTGCGGCGCATCCACGGCCACGCTGATGAGGTTGATGCCCTTTTCGCAATGAGGGATGCCCATGCGGCCGATGATATACTCGCCGTATTCATGCAACAGATGATTGAGTTGCATCACCGAGTCCCGTTCCTCGACGACCACGGCAATGACTGCGACTCTCGTTTCCATGCTTTCCTCCTAAAATAAAAAACTGCGTCCCGAAAGACGCAGTAATTCCCTATAACTATGCCGTCTTTCATCTCAAGTGTTACGTTTCGATGTCAGATTCTACTACTATTATAGTATAGTTATATGCCTCTGTCAATATTAAAATAAGAGCCTGCGTTGATGACGGGAATCCGTGTGCTCTCGGTTTTGTCGACCGTCTTAGGTAAAGATGTGACGGGAAACGCTGCGCGCTCCGCTTCGCCGACCGCCCTTGGCGGTGCCCGGCTCAGCGTTCGGGCTCGCGACACGGCAATCGAATCGCCTTGCGCTTCGATTGCCTCAACGAACGACGGATCTTCGATCCGTGTTCGCTTCCCTTACATAGTAACACAAAAAAAAGAACATCCGTATGGATGTCCTTTTTCTGTGGAGCTGGTGACGGGAATCGAACCTGCAACCTGCTCATTACGAATGAGCTGCTCTGCCATTGAGCCACACCAGCATCAAATGCTTATTTATTTTAACAAAAAACCGATTGCAGGTCAACACTTTTTGTGATATTATTTTTATATAAGCTATATTTTATTTTACAAGGAGGATAATTAAATGAATATTGTACTGAATGTAAAGGGAATGTCCTGCCCTCGTTGCTCTTCTCGCCTCAAAGGTGTGCTGGAGGAAATGAATGGCGTTACCTCCGCTGTGGTGGATCACGCCGCCGGAACGGCCGCCGTTGACTATGATGACACCGTCGTTACCGTAGCCGACCTCAAGGGCGCGGTGGAAGATGCCGGATTTGATTGCGAATAAGAAAAAGGATTGAGCCGATCGGCTCAATCCTTTTTTATCGTTTCAATTCTACGATGGTAACGCCCGAATCCCCTTCGCC
>JAZNYQ010000122.1:0-2268 GCA_045594545.1 Eubacteriales bacterium
AATCAGATAATCACAGGCCTCATCATTGCGCAAATCAAACAGATACATACTACCGCCGGCATCCGATTTTAACATCCATTCGGGATGCTCGGTAGCCAGCTGCGTTCCCGCATTCACACGTTCCGGTTCGAACCAGACAATGAAATCCATCCCCTGTTCTTCCAGCCATGTGCCGGTCTTCAGCATGTTGCCCTCAGGGAAGCGTTCGGGGTTAAAATACCAGTTACCAACCTCTTGCACCCATTCCCCGTCACCGATCTTAGTGCCGATTCCCAACTCACCGTACCAGGAAGCGTCAATCCACATACCTTCAATATCGCGGCCTCCGGCCTCACGTATCTTGATCAGATTGATCTGTGCAGACTCATTATTCTGACCATCGCAGGTGAACACCTGAGGAATTTTTACCGGTTCCCCGTTTTCCTCTTTAGGAACATAAGACTTGAGCATCAATCGACGCAAGGCGTTATGCCCGTCATCCTGCGTTCCCTTGAAAAATTGGAGCATGATCATGGGCGTACGCATCTGTTCATCAGCATGAAGAGAAATATTTGTTTTCTGCATACCGGCTGCAATGCCGATCTTTCCGTTATCATGCGTAAAATCAGCTTTCCAGTCTCCCGACCAGCCAATCGCGCCAATCACACCATGCTCCCCGTTGCTGATATCAAAGTACGGGAAAGCCCCCTGCGAGGAACGACCACCATGGGTTGCCATGGCATAATCGGTTTCCGTTACCAGATCAACGGTAATGGGCTCAAAGTCATTGGCCGCACAGTCAGAACCGTACGCCGTAGTCAGCACCGGATCATCCACCGATACGCTACTGTTGATAGCCAGAATGTTACTGATTATCGGAGAATTGGATGAACCCTCATTTTTGAAATAACTGGTCCATTCCAACGCTGCCATTTCGCTATCAAATGTAATCTCTGACCAAGCCGTTACCCCGTCTTTCTTATAGGTAACCCTCCAGCCGTTCTCCGTATTTTCAACCGTCTTTTCCCAGTCCTTAATATGTTCCGCATAGGCTTTGCCGTTAAAATCAAAGGAGAACAAGGTGTTGTTTTTGATCTGTTGATCCATCCATGTTTTGGCGGCTGAAGACGGATCATAATTTTCCATATTAGTTTTTCCACCACAGGCAACTACCGAAAGAAGCATTGCCACACATAAAAGCACACAGAGAATCTTTTTCATTATGACCTCTCCTTCCTTCTTTTGCCGATTATAATGGCAAAAACAATCAATGCCGCACAAATCAATCCGCCACCGCCAAGAATGACCATGGTAATCATCGGATCATTCTTAAGCACCTTATCTGCCGAGTTTTCATTCGGACCCTCGTCAATCGGCACCTCATCGGCAAGCGTAACCAAGGGATAATCAAAGTCCATAATGATTTCCTTTTTCTCTACCGTAGATTCCGGAGCAGACAAATCCACGGCATACCCATATCCATTCTCAATCGGTATATTGCAACTCTCATATCCCTGATGTCTGGTTGCGGATAGATATACGTCCCCATCTTGGGTAGTTACATTACATATATATCCATCAGTATAATGCTCTGCTGTATTATAGGGCACTTCCTCCAATGTAAACACAACCGGAAACTGTTTATAATCGGCCAATAATCCCTTATAATTGAGAATATCCGACATGGTCGATATTCCCATAACTTCGGTTTGCAGGGTAATCAGCAGTCGATCATGTTTACTGTCCACATATTGTACCAAACCGGTCCACTGCAGATAGGTACCGTAATGAGGGCTTTTATCATCATTAACCTTTTGCACACCGCCCGCGGAATTAACCAAACGAATGGCAATATAGGGACCCCGATTGGTTTCGAACTTATTTACCGCAATCGGCTCGGAAAATTCAACTACGATCTGCGTATCGTTTACCATTACGGCTCGCTTAATGGTCAGCTTGCGGTCTGCGCCTTGCACGCAGACCCCAGCCAACAGCACGGCAAGTAGGAGAAGCATCGCAATAAACTGTCTAAATTTCATATTACATCTCCTCCTTCTTGTCTTTCTTAAGACACACAACCAACAAAACAACCGCACCGGCAACAACCAAGCCAACACCTGTTATCACAGGGATCGTATAATCGCTGTAATAGGTAATTGGCGGAGCTTCTTCTGCATCGGCAGCCGATTCAGGAGCCGGAATATCATAATCAATCTCCACGTCCAAAACGTACGACGGGTATTTTTGATAAGATCCTTCCAGATTTCTTATACCATCCGCACTGGTGAT
>JAZNYQ010000123.1:0-2067 GCA_045594545.1 Eubacteriales bacterium
CCGTATTCTTCCTCGCGCAATTCCTTGGCGGCCGAGGTGAATACGGCAGGGAACCCTTCCTCGTTTTCCACAAAGCCGTAGCCGTGCGGATAACTGGTCAGATCGCTGTCGTCCGAATACTGGGACATGGCATCGTCAAACTTGAGGATGCCGCGGTTAATCTTATCCAGCACCTCTTCCGCCTCGGCGCGGGCGGCATCCTTGTCCCCGCCAAAGGCAAAGAGAATGTGCTTAACGGAATAGTCCACCAACGAATCAAAGTAGTTGCGCAACTGGGCCTCGTCAATGCGCTCCTGTCCCGCATCGGGATCGTAGAAATAGGCGTAGAGCAGATCGGGATAGTAGACCGACTCCATGTAGATCTGCCGATGCTCTTCTTCGGTCAAGTTAGCCGCCTTGAGATACAGACGGTAGTCGGCTATGCTGTTGAACATATATTTGAAATACTCGTATTCCTTATCGAAATATTCCAAACGGATCTCGTCCATCTCCAGCCCGAATTCGGCCACCTTGAGTTTGTAAAGCCACAGCATCTCAAAGGCACGCCGATAGTTCTCGTTGCACACCTGGGCGTTGGTCTTGCTCGGATCGGTCTCGTTGGCGGCGGCCATGTAGTCTTCATAACCGTCTCCCAGCCGATTTTCCAACTGTACGCGCATAACCATCTGCTGGGCGGTATAATAACCAATGGGAACGTCCTCACCGTTTACGGTAGCAATGGTCGTAACGGTGTTGCCGCACCCCGCCAGTGCGCCCACGAGTAAACATAAGGCCAGAACGGCCGATAACAGTCTTGCTTTCATATCTTACACCTCACTTATGTTGTAGTATACCATAAATCCGTGGGGCTGTCTATGATTTTCTTGCAAAAGAGGGGTGGGCGTGGTATCCTAAAGAAAAGGAGTGATGCATGTGAACGCATTGATCGTCATTGATTATCAAAAGGATTTCGTATCGGGCGCCCTCGGCTTTGCCGGTGCCGAGAATTACGATGCTCCCATCGCCGCCCGTATCAAACAGGCAAGACAGACGGGTGAGGCTGTCATCTTCACCCTCGATACCCACGACGCCGACTATATGAATTCTACCGAAGGCAAACACCTGCCCGTCCCCCATTGTCTGGCCGACAGCGAGGGCTGGCAACTCTACGGCAAGGTCGCCGAGAGCATGACCACGGCCGACCCCGTCTTTATCAAACCCACCTTCGGCTCACTGGAACTGGCCAATTATCTGAGAGAGCAGGGGTATGAACGGGTCGAACTGTGCGGGCTGGTCAGCCATATCTGCGTGCTGTCCAACGCCGTGCTGGCCAAAGCCGCCCTGCCCGAGGCCGAGATCGTGGTCGACAGCAACTTGACGGGCGCTATGGACGAGAGCATGACCGCAAAGGCGCTGGATGTCCTGCGCGGCCTGCATATTACGGTGAAATAAGATGGAAAATTATACGATGCTCTGCGACTTTTATGAACTGACCATGGCCAACGGCTACTACCTGTGCGGCAAAAAGGACGAGATCGCCTATTTCGATCTTTTCTATCGAAAAAATCCCGATCAGGGCGGTTTTGCCATCGCCGCCGGCCTCGAACCGGTCATAAATTACGTAAAAAACCTTCGTTTTACCCCCGAAAACATCGAATTTCTGCGTAGCAAAGGGCAGTTTTCGGAGGAGTTTTTGCAGTATTTGGCCGATTTTCGCTTCACGGGCGACATCTGGGCGGTGCCCGAGGGCACACCCGTCTTCCCCAACGAACCGCTCATGACGGTGCGCGCCCCCGCCATCGAAGCCCAGTTTATCGAAACCTATCTGTTGCTGGCCGTCAACCATCAAACATTGATTGCCACCAAGGCCAACCGCATTGCCCGCGCCGCTCGGGGACGGGCGGCGATGGAGTTTGGCACCCGTCGGGCGCAGGGCGCCTCGGCGGCGGGGCTGGGTGCACGGGCGGCCTACATCGGCGGGGTTCGCAAAACGGCCTGCACCATGGCCGAGGAGCAGTTTGGCATTCCCGCCGTGGGCACCATGGCCCACTCTTGGATCCAGATGTTCGACAGCGAGTACGAGGCTTT
>JAZNYQ010000124.1:0-12498 GCA_045594545.1 Eubacteriales bacterium
ACAGTGGATGGTGACGGATTTGAAAGGTTGAGTGAGTCGGTGCGTGAGGTATGGAACGGGTGTATTGTGGCACCCTATTTGATGGTGCAATGCTCCGATTCCCGTCATTACGGGCGCATTTCCGATCGGGTCTATCGGTTCTCGGCCATGGATCTGACGGAGGAGGAGCGGGCATCCATTCATGGGCACAATGAGCATATCCGTTTGGATACGGTATGCCGTGCCGTGGAGTTTTATATTCGGCTGATGCGCCGATTTTAAGAATGCGACATATACTGGCTATGGGAGGAGATAACGATGGATATAGTTATGATCACGGCCTTGGGCGTGGGCGGAGCCACGGTCATTGGCGCCGTTATCGGATTTCTGTTTAAGAAGATATCCCATAAATTTTCTGATATTGTCCTGTCCTTTGCGGCGGGTGTGATGCTGGCGGCGGCCGTATTGGGGTTGATCTTGCCCTCGTTGGAATATGGCGGCAAGTGGGGCATCGTGATGACGGTGGCCGGTATTTTTGCCGGTGCGCTGTGTTTGAATCTGCTGGACCGTCTGGTGCCGCATCTGCATAAAATGGCGGGCGTGGACGGGGAAGCACATGACAACGCCAACCTAAGCAAGGTGCTGCTTTTTGTATTGGCCATTGCCATTCACAACCTGCCCGAGGGCATTGCGGCCGGTGTTGGTTTCGGCGCGGGGGACACCAATCATGCCCTGTTGATCGCCGGCGGAATTGCCTTGCAGAACATTCCCGAGGGCATGGTGATCATCGGACCGATGCTGGCGGTAGGCGTTAAGCCGGCGCGCACCTTTGTGATCGCCCTGATGACGGGGATTATTGAAGTGGTCGGCACGCTGATCGGGTATTTTGCGGTGAGTGTTTCAACGGCCATTTTGCCCTTTGCGCTGGCCTTTGCAGGCGGTACGATGTTGTATGTGGTAAGCGATGAGATGATTCCCGAAACCCATGCGCACGGACATGAGCGGGGCGCAACCTATGCCCTGTTGGTGGGATTCTGTGTAATACTGATCAGCGATGTGTTGTTAGGATAAGAGGAACGATATGAACATTGTAGTATTGGATAAGGATACCTTAGGGGAGGATATTGAACTGTCGGCTTTGGCGGCGGTGGGAACGCTGACCGTGTACGGAAATACCGCTCCCGAACAGGTAAAAGAACGCTTGCAGAATGCCGATGTGGCGGTGCTCAATAAGATCAAACTGCAGGAAAAGAATCTGGCGGGCACCAAGGTTCGACTGATTTGTGTAGCGGCGACAGGGTATGATAACATCGATACCGACTACTGTCGCCGTGCGGATGTGGCGCTGTGCAATGTGCCGGGATATTCGACCGATAGCGTGGCACAGTTGACGCTGGCCATGGCGTTGAGTTTGGCTACCCGTCTTGGCGAGTATACCGAATATGTCAATGACGGGCGGTACACCGCTTCGGGGGTGGCCAACAAATTGACACCCGTCTTCCATGAACTGGCAGGCAAGACGTGGGGTGTGGTCGGTGGCGGCGGCATTGGCCGTCGGGTAGCCCGATTGGCGCAGGCGTTCGGATGCAAGGTGTTGATGTGCCGACGGGCGAAGGAAACGGAATTTGAAACGGCCGACATGGATCGGCTATGCTTGGAATCGGACATCCTTTCCCTGCATTGTCCTTTGACCGATCAGACGAGAGGGATGCTCAGTGCCGAGCGGATCGCGGCCATGAAAGAGGGCGCGATGGTGATCAACACGGCGCGCGGGGCGGTGACCGACGAGGCGGCGCTGGCACAGGCGGTGAAAGCGGGACGGATCGCCTTGGGGTGTGATGTCTACTCGACGGAACCGTTTGGGGAGAGCCACCCGTTTTATGAGTTGCGGGGGTTGCCGCAGGTATGCCTGACGCCGCATATGGCGTGGGGGGCTTTTGAAGCACGGATGCGCTGTATGGAGGAGATTGCCAAAAATATAGTAAGTTTTTATAAGAAAGAGGAACGCAACCGAATCGTGTAAAGGAGGGATCACATGAAGATCCTGAAGATCGATCCGTATCTGACGCCGCATCGGGCGGCTCTGGAAGAACGGTTGTCCGACTATCAAAACAAGCGGTGCCAACTGGCAGGCGACGGACGGTTATCCGATTTTGCCAACGGATACCGCTATTTCGGTATCCATCCCGAGGGTACGGGGTGGGTGTATCGCGAATGGGCGCCCGGTGCCGATGCCATGTATCTGACGGGGGATTTTAACGGTTGGGATACATCGGCCTGTCCTATGCAGCGCCAAGACAATGGGATATGGGAGGTGCACATACCGCATCTGGCGGTGGGACAGCACATCCAAGCCATTGTGTGGCATAAGGGTGAAATGCTACGTCGTGTGCCGTCCTATGCCACCCGTGTGTTGCAAGATCCGAACACCCACGAATGGTGCGCGGTGGTGGATGATGTACTCACCGATGCGTTTACATGGACGGATGACGGGTTTAGACCGACAACCAAGCCCTGCATTTACGAGTGCCATATCGGTATGGCGCAGAAAGAGGGTAAGGTTGGGTCTTATACGGAGTTTCGGGAGAATATTCTGCCTCGCATTAAGAAGTTGGGCTACAACACCATACAGATCATGGCGATCATGGAGCATCCGTATTACGGCTCATTTGGCTATCAGGTGTCGAATTTCTATGCGGCCTCTTCCCGTTACGGCACGGCGCAGGAACTCAAGGCCCTGATCAATGAGGCGCACGCCAAGGGCATTACGGTGCTTTTGGATGTGGTGCATTCCCATGCGGTTAAGAACACCAATGAGGGGCTCAATCAATTTGACGGCACCGAGTACCAGTATTTCCACGAGGGTGGCCGAGGACATCATCCGGCATGGGATACAAAACTGTTTAACTATAACAAAAACGAGGTTTTACATTTTCTGCTCTCCAACCTCAAGTATTGGATGGAGATCTTCCATTTTGACGGATTTCGCTTTGACGGGGTGACCTCGATGCTCTACCATGATCATGGGTTGGGCAGTGCCTTTGTCAATTATGATATGTACTTTTCGGGAAACACCGACCGTGAGGCGGTAACCTATTTGATGCTGGCCAATGAGTTGGTGCATGAGCTCAATCCGCGTGCCATTACAATAGCCGAGGATATGTCGGGGATGCCCGGCATGGCGTTGCCCATCCAAGATGGCGGGATTGGTTTTGACTACCGCCTGTCTATGGGTGTTCCTGATCTGTGGATCAAATTCCTAAAAGAATACCGCGATGAAGATTGGGATATGTACAAATTGTGGTATGAGTTGACCTCCTGCCGTCCCAAAGAAAAGAGCATCGGCTACTGTGAGTCGCACGATCAGGCTTTGGTAGGGGACAAGACTATCATGTTCCGTTTGTGCGATGCCGAGATGTACTGGCATATGGATAAGGCGTCCGACTCGCCGGTCATTGCGCGGGGTATGGCTCTGCATAAAATGATACGCCTACTTACTTCTACCGTGGTAGGGGAGGGGTACCTCAATTTTATGGGCAATGAGTTTGGGCATCCCGAATGGATCGATTTCCCGCGTGAGGGCAACGGATGGAGTTATCTCTATTGCCGTAGGCAATGGGGGTTGGCGGATAACAATGACCTGCGATACGGGGCTTTGCGCAATTTTGACATGGCGATGATCAAACTGCTCAAAAGGGATTCGATCTTTAAGAATCGAGCCAAAAGCCAATGGATCCATCAGGAGGACAAGGTCCTTATCTATACCAAGAAGGATAGGGTGTTCGCCTTTAATTTTCACCCTACGGCTTCCTTTGAAAACTATTTTGTGCCGGTGGAGGAAGCGGGCGAGTATCGAGTTTGCCTGACTACCGATGATCCTACGTTCGACGGCTTTGGTCGGGTGGATATGACATATCGCTATACGGCAAGCAAAACGGCTGACGGCCGACTTGGATTTTTCTGCTATCTGCCTGCCCGTTGTGCTGTTGTATTTAAAAAAGAGAGGAAGTCGCTCTATTGAGCGACTTCTATCTTTTCCTTGACGAATAGGTAGCGTAGGATTATAATAAGTTGTAATGTGTGAGGTGAAAGCATGGGTTTTGCGGAACTGTTTTTAATTGCGATAGGACTGAGTGCCGATGCCTTTGCGGTTTCGATCTGTAAGGGTGTTTGCCAGAGTCGGGCCGGTGTCGGAAAGATGGCGATCGTCGGGGTGTGGTTTGGTGCCTTTCAGGCCCTCATGCCGATGCTCGGTTTCTTTTTGGGAACGGCGTTTCGGGACTACATAACCGCTTTTGACCATTGGATCGCCTTTGCGCTTCTCGGTTTTATCGGAGGCAAGATGATCTTTGACTCGTTTGGTCCACCCGAGGGCAGCGATTGTTCACTTAAGGCGTGGGATATGTTTCTGGCGGCGGTGGCCACCAGCATTGATGCGCTGGCGGTGGGCGTTACCTTTTCGATGCTGCTCAACACAGCCGAGATGTTCGGCGCTGTCGGACTGATCGGGATCACCACCTTTATCCTATCCGCGATCGGAGTTAAGATCGGCTCGGCGTTCGGGGATAAGTTCTCCAATAAAGCGCAACTGGTCGGCGGTGTGATTCTGGTGCTGATTGGATTGAAAATTTTATTGGAACACTTAGGTGTTATCAATTTTTAAGGAGAAAAAAGAATGGAACTGAAAAATCGCAAGGTCGCCGTGCTTGGTGACAGCATTACCGAAGGTGTGGGAACGAGCGGTCCCGACGCCCTGTATCATGCCATTTTGGCGAAAAAATACAACTGGGATCTGTATGTGGATGGCATTTCGGGGACTCGTATTGCCCCCCAGCGCGTACCGAGTGCTACGCCGAGTTTTGATAAGGATTTTATTTCCCGTATCGATGCCATGCCGACGGATGCCGAGATCGTTGTCTTTTTCGGCGGTACCAACGACTTTGGACATGGCGATGCGCCCTTTGGCCAGTGGGGAGATACCACGCCTGAGACCTTCTGCGGGGCTTGTTTTGTCCTTATGAAAGGATTGGTGGAACACAATCCCGATGCGGTGCATGTCATCATGACGCCGCTGCATCGAAGAAGTGAGGATAATGTGGCCGGCGATTGTAAGCCGTTGCCGGTTGGACGACTGGCGGATTATGTGGAGATCATCCGCCGCACGGCCGAGTATATGGGATTGCCGGTTCTGGATATGTATAAGATGTCGGGGCTTCAGCCGCGAATTCCGATCATTTCGGAGAAGTTTGTGCCCGACGGCTTGCATCCCAACGATGCGGGGCAACGCAAGATTGCCGGTCGTTTGGAAGGTTTCCTGTTAAGCATATGATAAAAAATAAGACCCGCAAGGGTCTTATTTTTTATAACCATGTTTCGAACTGGTTTGTGGGTTTCTTTTTTACGGGGGGTTGTACGGCCGGTGCGGGAATCGCACCAAAAGCCGAGGATAGGGCTTGGTTGGCCAGCTCGGCGGCGGCAGGGGATAGGGTATAATAGGTGCATTTACCGGCCTTGCGGGCGTTAACCAATGCGGATTCGGTTAGAATTTTCATATGATGGGAAAGGGTGGACTGGCTGATGGCGAGTTGAGGCAATAAATCGTTGCCGCACTGTTCGCCCTGCCCCAATAGGGCAAGAATCTGCATGCGGGACGGGTCACCCAAGGCACGCAGGATGTGAGCGCTTTGTTCCATATCCATAATAACGACCTCCTATATCTATATTATAGTATAAAAGACAGATCGAAGATTGTCAATATAAAAGGACGGAGCGACTTCGGCTCCGTCCTTTTATGTAAGGTTCGAATTACTGGGGAATTACATCTACCGCGCGCAGTTTGCTTGCGTTTTTAGGATCCTGCTCAGTTTCGAAGGAAACCTTCTGACCCTCATTGAGAGTCTTGAATCCCTCTACCTGAATAGCAGAGAAATGAACAAAGACATCCTCGCCGCCTTCATCGTTGGCGATGAAGCCATAACCCTTTTCAGCGTTGAACCATTTGACAGTACCGGTCATTGTTTTTTTACCTCCGGAGAATTGTGATATTAACGTCCCGACAATGAAAAAACTCACATCGAGTAAGTCGAGCCTTTCGGACAGGGGGACTTACACTAATGTGAGCTGTGAGTGCCGTGTCGTTATTACAATTCTAATAATAGCACTTGAAACCTTGCTTGTCAAGCCATTTTACCAGATTTTGCATCATTGTCTTTCATAGGCCAGACCATGCATGAAGCCGTGCAGGGATACACTGGATACATCTCCCGCAATGATCTGCTCCTTACAGAGGATGAGGTTGGCGTAGATCTCATCCGTGGAATTTGGGTAGTTGGTAATGCGGTAGGTATAGCGCTTGGCCGTCATGCCGCGCCATCGGGTCAGATCATAGCCCTGGGAGAGTTGCAGCTGATTGTATTGCTCGTATACGGCGTCAAATTCGTAGGGGATCACGATCTCCAGAATTTCATGCGGCTCCTCCTCGACCTGCCACCCGAAACTGCTCAGAAAGGCAATACGCCCCGCATTGTCGGTAACCGTAGGCGTGGATATGGCCATAATATCCGATTTACCCAATAATTGTGTTGCCCCCACGCCCATACCGCACGCAATGACTGCTACCAAGATCAGCGCAATGGGGCGGTGCAGACGGAATGTTTTTACGAACATTTTCTCACCTCCGTTTCATAATATGTGACGGACAAACATACAATGCAACGGGTGATAAAAATGAAGGACATTTTGCTTTATATCGGGTTGGTGATCGGCGGCATTATTTTGGTTTGCCTGCTGATTTGGCTATTGGTAAAAAAAAGGTATGTCTTATTTTCTTCGTTGGCCGGACTGGCAGGCCTGTGGGGAGTCAATCTGATCGGCATTGAACTGGGTTACAGCGTAGCCTCGGTAGTTTTATGCGTGGTCTTGGGCTTGCCGGGACTGGCCTTGTTGCTCATTTTGCGGCTATTTTGACAAAAAACAAATTTTTTTCAAAAAGGTATTGATTTTATTATTTTTCTGTGCTATTATATTTGAGCACGAAAAATTGCGCTGTTAGCTCAGCTGGATAGAGTGACTGGCTACGGACCAGTAGGTCAGGGGTTCGAATCCCTTACAGCGCGCCAAGAAAAAGACGATTGTGAATACAATCGTCTTTTTCAGTTATATTCGCCTTGCGGCGAGTGATATTGTTTCACAGTTATATTTGGACTTCGTCCAAGTGATATTTGCTTCGCAAGTTTTGGAAGCGAATATAATAACACTGAAACCGCAGGTTTCAATATCACTTTCGCAATGCGAAAATATAACTTATAATACGATGAAAAGGAGTTCCCGAAATGAAGACAGTATGTATCACGGGCGCCAATAAGGGCATTGGATTTGCCTGCGCCAAGCAGTTTTTGGAGAATGGATATCGAGTTATTTTGGCCGGGCGCAGTCGGGACCGCCTGCAGGATGCCGAGGTACGATTGGATAGTGACAGAGCAGCCTATGTATTGTGGGATGTAACGGATGTTTCGCAGGCGGCATCATCGATAGCAGCGGCGCATGCGATCTTCGGGAATATTGACACCTTTATCAATAATGCCGGGATTGTAACCGATGAAGATATTATGGGCAAGGATTTTCTGGAAAAGACGGAAGAGGCTTGGGATATGACCATGAATACCAACCTCAAGGGTCTTTTCTTTGCCATGCAGGCGCAGGCGCGGTACATGATCGGTCATCAAATCGCAGGACATATTGTGAACGTCTGTTCTGAGATGAGTTTTCGCCCCGCCTATAACGCGTATACTGCGAGCAAATGGGGCGCAAGAGGCTTGACAATGGGGCTGGCTAAGCGATTGGCCAAGGACGGCATTATTGTGAATGGCATTGCACCGGGGGAAACGGCAACTGAGATTTTCCGCCGTCCCGAAGGGGAGCATAAGACCATCAATTCGCCCCGTGGCGAGCGCGCCATGCCCGAGGAGATGGCGCAGGCCATTTATTTTTTGGCCAACAGCAAAAATATCATCGGTGAAGTATTGGTGTCCGATGGCGGGCGGCGGTTGTTTTAATCAGCCAAACAATCCTTTTTTTCGAGGAAGCGGACGCAAGGGCGGGGAGAAGCGGACAAAGATAAAGTCGTCGCCGATGCGCTCAATGTCGCACCAAGAGATTTCATATTCTCCACAACGCTCAAAAAAAGATTCTTTAGGGCCGGGTACGATGATGGCTACGATCTTGCCTGTATCGGTTTCGAACATAACGTCGGTTACACACCCCAATCGGGAGCCATCGATGAGGTTGATCACCTCTTTTTCGCCGAAATCGCTGATGCGGCAGTTTTTCATCGGCATTCACCTCCTAAGGGAAGTATATGCGGCTGAATATGTCCACGATACAAAAACAAAGGCAATACCCGATTGGGTATTGCCTTTGTTTGGTGGACGATACAGGAACTACGACTCGCTTCGCTCGCATGCATAAGTTCGTCTTAGCCAATCAGACTTCGCTGTCGCTCGTCTTCTTGGAGCCTCACTTATCTCCCTCACTGCGGTTCGGGCTGGGTCGGCTCTTGGTGTCCACCGGACACCAATTCACTACCGACCCTTCGAGTCCTGTATCCCATAAGTAAAAAAACAGGGAACACCCGAATGGGGATTCCCTGTTTCTGGTGGACGATACAGGACTCGAACCTGTGACCCTTCGCACGTCAAGCGAATGCTCTACCAACTGAGCTAATCGTCCGTCGCTTGTCCTATTATAACTGCTTCATATGGAAAAAGCAAGTCTTTTTTTATAATTTTTGAAAAAAGTGAAAAAAGGCTTGATTTTACTATAAGTTTGTGGTAATATAGTTGAGCAATTCGCACGCTGTCAGATGGTTTGGGTGTGCCTAACGGTCCCAAAGCAGATGATGACGGCGGAGGAAAAACAATTTTTGGAGGAAAGACAATGGCAGTAATCTCTATGAAGCAGCTTCTCGAAGCCGGTGTGCATTTCGGCCACCAGACGAGAAGATGGAACCCCAAGATGGCCGAGTATATTTTTACCGAGCGTAACGGTATTTATATCATCGACCTGCAGAAGACGGTGAAGAAGGTTGAAGAAGCCTACATGTTCGTTCGCCAGATCGCTGAGGAAGGCAAGGATATCCTCTTTGTCGGCACCAAGAAGCAGGCGATGGACGCCGTGAAGGAAGAGGCCGTTCGTTGCGGCATGCATTACATCAATGCTCGCTGGCTCGGCGGTATGCTCACCAACTTCAAGACCATCAAGACCCGTATCCGTCGTCTGGAACAGCTGCACAAGATGCAGGAGGACGGCACCTTTGATATGCTTCCCAAGAAGGAAGTCATCAAACTTGAGCATGACATTGAGAAGCTGGAGAAGTATCTCGGCGGTATCAAGAATATGCCCAAGCTCCCCGGCGCTCTGTTCATCGTAGACACCAAGAAGGAACATAACGCCGTTTCCGAAGCTCGCAAACTCGGTATTCCCATCGTGGCTATCGTAGATACCAACTGCGATCCCGATGAGGTTGACGTAGTAATTCCCGGCAACGACGATGCCATCCGTGCCGTCAAACTGATGTGCGCTTGCATGGCTAACGCCGTAATCGAAGGCAAGCAGGGCGAGGCTTTTGTTGAAGAAGCCGAGGCCGAAGAAGTTGCCACCGAAGAAGTCGCTGAATAAATAACAAGCGCCCGCCTTGAAATGGGCGGGCGTATCTTTTACTATAGGAGGAAAATATCATGGCTTTTACCGCTAAAGATGTTGCGAATTTGAGAGAGAGAACCGGTTGCGGCATGATGGACTGCAAGAAGGCGCTGGTCGCTTCTGACGGTGATGTTGATAAAGCAATCGAGTTTTTGCGTGAAAAGGGTCTGGCTGCTGTCGCCAAGAAGGCCGGCCGTATTGCCAGCGAAGGCGTTGTGGCTATCTACAACGACGGCAAGGTTGCCGCTATGGTTGAGGTTAACTCCGAGACCGACTTCGTGGCTAAGAATGCCGATTTCGTCGCTTTCTGCAAGGACGTGGCTAAGGTTGTTGCCGAGACTAATCCTGCTGACGTTGACGATCTGAAGACCAAGGCTATGGCCGGCATGACCGTAGGCGAGGTTCTGCAGGAGAAGGTGCTCACCATCGGTGAGAATATCTCCATCCGCCGTTTCTATCGCACCGACCGTCCGGCTGTTGACTATGTTCACGGCGGCGGTAAGATCGGTGTTCTGACCGAGTTCGAGACCGATTGCTGTGCTTGCAATGAGGGCTTCGTTACGGTTGGTAAGGATGTCTGCATGCAGATCACCGCTATGAATCCCCAGTTCCTCAACAAAGAGGCTGTGGATCCTGAGGTTGTGGCGAAGGAAACCGCCATCATCATGGCTCAGATCAAGGAAGATCCCAAGAATGCTTCCAAGCCCGAGCAGATCATCGAGAAGATGGCTACCGGTAAGATGGGCAAGTATTTCAAGGAGAACTGCTTGCTGGAGCAGGCCTTTGTTAAGGACGATTCCATGAGTGTCGGCCAGTATGTAGAAAAGGCCGCCAAGGAAATGGGCAAGACCATGAAAGTGGTCGGCTATGTCCGTTTCGAAAAGGGCGAGGGTCTCGCTAAGAGAGAAGACGATTTTGCTGCCGAAGTTGCCGGCATGGTGAAATAAGTTTTGTCATACAATATGCCTGAGGCACTTTCGCCTCAGGCATTTTATTTGGAGGAATGATCATGAAAGTATTACTCATTAACGGAAGTCCCCGTAAAGAGGGCTGTACCTATACGGCCCTGTGTGAAGTGGCCGCCACCCTTAACGAGTGCGGCATTGAAACCGAGATCGTGCAGGGCGGAGCCGTGGGACAGGATTGCACCGGTTGCGGCGCCTGCCGCACCTACGGTAAATGCGTGTACGATAACGATATGGTCAATGAATTGGTGGAAAAGGCCAAGACAGCCGACGGATTTGTCTTTGGCTCTCCCGTTTATTATGCCTCGGCTTCGGGCGCTTTGCGTTGTCTGATGGATCGGTGCTTCTATTCAGGTGGTGCCGCCTTTGCCTATAAACCGGCGGCGGCTGTGGTGAGTGCCCGTCGCGGCGGTTGCACGAACGCCTTTGACCAAATCAACAAGTATTTCACCATTAACAATATGCCGGTGGTACCCTCTCAGTACTGGAACATGGTGCATGGTGCACAGGCCGAGGAAGTCAAGCAGGACGAAGAGGGGATGCAGACCATGCGCACCCTCGGCAAAAACATGGCTTGGCTGTTGCGCTGTATCGAAGCGGGCAAAGCGGTCGGAGTGGACCGTCCTGCGCCCGAAAAGAAGCTTCGCACCAACTTTATCCGATGAAATGGCGTCGGTGTTGCCCGAATGATATCGAGGCGGTAGCGGCCATTTTTACGCAGGCGCACGCCTTTATGCGGGAGCAAAATCTGCCTCAATGGCAGGGGGAGTACCCGAATGCCGAGGATGTGAAAGCGGATATTGAGCAAGGCATCGGCTGGGTGCTGGAAGACGGCAAGGTCGTGGCGTATGTGGCGGTGCGGCTTGGCGTCGAGCCGACCTATGCGGTGATAGAGGGGGCGTGGCACAGCGATGCCCCCTATGCCACCTTGCATCGAGTGGCGGTAGCCGAATATGGCAAAGGCTATGTCGGACAAGTGTTCGCGCACGCATCCCGTATGGCCGAGTGGCTGCGGATCGATACCCATGAACGAAATAAACCCATGCGACGGGCGATTGAGAAGTTTGGGTTTGCCGAGTGTGGCGTGATCTATGTGGAAGACGGCAGTCCGCGGATCGCCTACGATAAAAGGACAGTGGAATGAACCACTGTCCTTTTGTTTAGTCTAAGATGCGACCGTCGGTGGAGATGGTGACGATGCGCCACGGAATGAATTTTCCGCTTTGTTGCAAGGCACGCTTGACGGCGTTTTCGATGCCGCCGCAGCATGGTACTTCCATGCGGGTGACGGTCACGCTCTTGATGTTATTATGAGCGATAATTTGGGTGAGTTTCTCAGCATAATCGCCCTCGTCGAGTTTGGGGCATCCGATGAGCGTGATATGGTTGCGGATAAACTCGTTATGGAAATTACCGTAGGCGTAGGCGGAACAGTCGGCGGCGATCAGGAGATTGGCACCGTCAAAATAAGGGGCGTTGACGGGTACCAATTTGATCTGCACCGGCCATTGCTGCAGTTGGCCGGAAACGGCGGCTGACGGGGCGGGCGTCGGCGGGCGGTGAATGGCCTTGGCGTTGCTGCCTGGACAGCCGCAGGGTAACGGCTTGGCGGCTTTGGCGGCCAGCACGGCGGCCTCGTTATAGGCGGGCGCTTCCCGTTCTTCAAAGGAAATGGCATCCACGGGACAGGCGGGCAGGCAGTCGCCCAGTCCGTCGCAGTAATCGTCCCGCAGGAGCTTGGCTTTGCCGTCTACCATACCGATCGCGCCCTCATGGCAGGCATCGGCGCAAGCGCCGCAGCCGTTACACTTTTCTTCGTCGATCTCAATGATCCTGCGCACCATATTAAGCACCT
>JAZNYQ010000125.1:0-3028 GCA_045594545.1 Eubacteriales bacterium
TCTACGATCTTCTTGATCATTTGCATATTGGCATCACAACGGGGCTGGAAACCGACCGAAACGATCTTGCCGCTCTTCTTTTCCGCTTCCATGATGGCCTTGGCCTCGTCAAGGGTAACGGTCATCGGCTTTTCCAACAGAACGTGCAGACCGTGCTCAAGAGCATAGATGGTGCACTCGGCATGGGTAGAATTGTAGGTGCAGACCGATACAGCATCCAGATCCATGGTGTCGATCATTTCCTTGTAGTCGGTAAAGGCCTTGGCGTCCACTTCATATTTCTTAAAAAATTCTTCCGCCTTGCCGGGAATGAGGTCAGCGCCGCAGACGATCTCAACATCATCGCATTGTTTATAGGTGCGGGTATGAGAGTTGGCGATACCGCCGGTGCCGATCAGGCCGACGCGGATCTTGCGATCCCGCTTGACATTCTGCTGTGCAGTCATGTCTTCATCAAATTTGTTTAAATCCAGTGCCATAATCATTCTCCTTTATATTACGAACTGCCGCATGTAACGGTAGCTCAATTTAATACTGTCTAATATGCGTTCACGGGACGATTCAAAGGCCTTGTCTTCCACTTCCACGCAGGCGTAGCCGTCAAAGCCGATATCGGTAAGAGCCGATACGTATTTACCCCAATCCACGTCACCCAGACCGGGAAGCTTCGGGCTCATGTATTCAAGGGGATAGGCCATAATGCCGACATCGTCCATTTTATCTTTAAAGAGTTTGATGTCCTTAAAATGAACGTGGAAGATCTTATCCTTAAATTCATACAACGGTTTTAGGTAGTCGATCTGTTGCCAGATAAAATGGCTGGGGTCGTAGTTGATCCCGAAATGGTCAGACGGGAGCAATTCAAACATGGTGCGCCAGAGTTTGGGGGTGGTGAACAGGTTTTGTCCACCCGGCCATTGATCGCGACCAAAGAGCATGGGGCAGTTTTCAATGGCAACCTTTACGCCCTCTTTTTCAGCCTGCTTGATGATGGGCGGCCAGATCTCTTGGAACAACTCCAGATTTTCTTCTACCGATTTGGTCTGATCACGTCCAATAAAGGTGGTGACCATGTTGACGCCCAGCAGAGCACTCATGTGAATGACCTTGAGCAGATGGGCAATATTGGCCGCACGCTTCTCCAAATCCCCATCCATGGTGTTGGGATAGAAGGCCAAAGAGGAGATCTCTACCTTACGGTCAGCACAATAGGTTTTGATATAATGTAAATAGTCCTCATTGGTGTTGTCCACATCAATGTGACTGACGCCGGCATAGCGGCGCTCCGCCTTGCCCTGCGGCCAGCAGGCCACCTCGACACAGTCATAGCCGTTGGCGGCTACATCGTCGATCATTTCCTCAAAGGAAAATCCATCGTAGATCGCGCTCACAACTCCTAATTTCATACAGTTTCCTCCTAATATTTAATATTGGCTTTCGTTTTTATTTCATCCATGCCGATGTGCACGGCCTCCGTTAGGCGTGATAAATCATGATAATCATTCCTGTTTTTCTCAATCAGATCAGCAAAGGCAGTGGCCTCGTGTGACATGCGGGTGATGCGGTCATCGGGAAGGGAAAGGGAGGTTTGCCCTTGCATAATGCCCTCATACAGCGAAATTCGGTTTACCGAAAGGGAACCGTTTTGTCCGATAAAGCGGCTGATCGAATTGGCATCCTCGTCCTTGCGCCAAGAAAGATGCGCGGTAAAGGATCCATAGTTAAAGTCGGCTGTGCCTCCCATATCGCATCCTCTCACAAAATCGGCCGAGGCGCGGATCTGTTGCGGGTATCCCAGCAGGTCTACCGCCCCGTAAACACAGTAAACGCCTAAGTCCATCAAGGCGCCGGCGTGCAGGGACATATTAAAAATATTGGGAAGCTGCCCGTCTAAAAATGCATCCAGCCGAGAGGAGCGTTGGTGATAGCGGATATCAACCGATTGCAAAGGTCCGATGTCGTTTAGCGCCTGCAAAAGAGCATTGCGCTCACGGGCAAAGCGGGGGATGATGGCTTCCTGATATATACAGCCCATCCGATCGGCCAGATCTTTGGTTTGCCGATATTCCTGCGCCGATACGGCAATCGGTTTTTCGCACAGGACATGTACGCCTTTTTCCAAGAACCGACGGGATTGGGGGGCGTGGCAGACATTGGGCGAGGCGATATAAACGGCATCTATGGTTTTGGCCATAGCGTCCATATCGGTAAAGGAAGCGGCAAAGCCATGTTGGTCGGCAAAGCGTTTGCCGCGGTCTTCATTACGGGAACAGACAGCCGTCAAGGCCAATCGTCCCGACTGTTTGGCGGCGGCAACGAATTTCTCGCAAATGCCGCTGGTACCGACGACACCTAAACGGATCATATCTCTACGGCCAGTACTTGACCGGCGGCATCGCTGGCAAAGGCGGCTTCCATGACCTGCATGACCCGACGCACCTGCGGCAGAGTGATCAACAGCTCCTCTTTGCCATCCAGTACGGCGCAAAAATTACGGTAAAAATCATGGACATCGGCCGAGGGGCGCTCGACATCGTATTCATCCAGAGTCAGATGGTCACGGGGCGCCATGGTCTTGGTGATGCCGGCGGCGTTCTGGACGGGGGTGATATCCTTCTCCTGCCAAGCCGTCAGTTTGGCTACGTGGGCTTTATGGCGCCAATCGGAAATGATGGCGCTGCCCTGTTTGCCCTGCATATAGAAGCGGGGCAGAGGCAGGAAGTTATAGGTGCCGACCTCAATATGGGCGGTGGCCCCGTCCTCAAAGGTCAGTTCCAGTTTAAATCCGTCATCGACCTCTTGGTTGGTGATATGAGAAAAGACGCCATAGACCTTGACGATCTTTTGGGTGCAGATCTGCAGGATCTGATCGATCAGGTGCACGCCCCAGTCGAGCATCATACCGCCGCCATGCTCCTTCTCGCATCGCCAGTCACTGGGAATACCGCGGGAGCCGTGGATGCGGGACTCCATGTTAAGTATGGTTCCGATCTGTCCTGAACGGGCGATCTCTTTCATAGCCAGAAAA
>JAZNYQ010000126.1:0-17497 GCA_045594545.1 Eubacteriales bacterium
GCGGCCTTTTTCGCAAGGAGAAAACCATTATTACCGTCGGCGATCGGGTCACCTTCACTCCGCAGGAAAACGATCTGGCAGCGATTGAAAGCCTGCATCCGCGGCGCAACCTCTTTGTGCGCCCGCCTATCTCCAACCTTAATCGGCTCTTTATCGTAATTGCCGCCGCTGATCCCGCCCCCGATCTCTTCTTTGCCGATAAATTAACGGTCATCGCCCGCCACGCGCAGGTCTCTCCCATCCTGGTTATTAATAAATGCGATCTGGCCGATAGCAGTGCCATCGCCGACATTTACCGTCAGGCCGGCTTCCCTGTTATCTTAGCTAACGGTAAGACGGGTGAGGGCACGCAGGAGATTTTGGATATGGCACAGGACGGCATCAGTGCTCTGGCCGGTTTTTCGGGCGTGGGCAAATCCAGCCTGCTCTCTCACCTGCTGCCGCATAAACTGGAAACCGGTGAGGTCTCCCGCAAACTGGGGCGCGGACGCCACACCACCCGTCATGTCGAACTTTTTGCCGTTGGCAACGGCTTTTTTGCTGATACCCCGGGCTTTTCTTCCTTGGAACTGACCGAGCAATCGACCCTGCGTCTGCCCGATCTGGCCGACGCCTTCCCCGAATTTGCTCCCTATCCGGATGATTGCCGATTCACCAACTGCGCCCACCTCAAGGAAAAGGGATGCGCCATCCTCGATGCCGTCGCCCGCGGAGCCATCGCGCCCTCACGCCACGCCTCCTATTGCCAACTGTACGAACAACTCAAAGCCATCCCCGATTGGCAAAAATAAAGGCGTCAAATTTAGACACTTTCCTAAAAATGAGAATGTAAAAATAAAAAAAGTAGTTGATTTTTCAACTCTTTTTTTTTATAATAACTATGGAAATTTTATATAGCGAGGAAATCTATGGAAATTATGCAACTGATCGGCAGCCTGATCTGGCTGTTGGCGGGTGTCGGCGTCTTCATCGTCGGCATGAATTTTATGAGTGAGGCGCTGGAAAAGAGCGCGGGCGAGGGCATGAAGCGCATGCTGGGCCGCATCAGCAACAACCGTTTTTCGGGTGTGGGCATCGGCGCCGGCGTTACTGCCATCATTCAAAGTTCGTCGGCCACCTCAGTCATGGTCATCGGTCTGGTCAATGCCGGTGTTATGACCTTGATGCAAGCCACTCCCATCATCATGGGCGCCAATATCGGTACCACCATCACCGGCGTTCTGGTGGCCTTGAAAAACGACTATTTCAATATGCTCATGTATCTGCTGACCTTTGCCGGCGTTATGATGGGCTTTGCCAAGAAGGAAAAAATCAAGATTGCCGGTCTTTTGTGCGGGGGCTTAGGTATGATCTTTGTCGGCCTTAACATCATGAGCTCCGAGGAAGCTTTCGGCAATCCGCTGGTCGAAACGATGTTCCAGAACATCTTTGCCGCTATCGACTTCCCCCTGCTCTTGATCCTCGTCGGCGTTATTTTCACTGCTTTGATCCAGAGTTCCTCGGCCGCTACGGGCGTCGTCATTACCATGGTGGGCGCCGGTGTCCTGCCGCTGGATCTGGCTCTGTTTATTATACTGGGTGCCAACATCGGTACCTGCGTGACCGCCCTGCTCGCCTCAGTCGGCGCACAGGCTAACGCCAAGCGCATAGCACTGATTCACTTCACCTTTAACGTCATCGGCACCGTCATCTTTACCGCCATCGTGTGGATATTCAAAGACCCGATGGTAAACCTGCTGATGTCCCTCTTCCCCGGCAACGATCCCATGTCCCTGCAAATGCGGGTGTCGGTCTTCCATGTCATCTTCAATGTATCGACCACCTGTGTCCTGCTTCCCTTTGTATCTCAGCTGGTTAAATTTTCCTGCAAGGTCATTCCGGAGAAGAAAACGGCCGAGTCGTCTTTGTCGCTTAAATATATCGACGACCGCCTGCTGACCATGCCATCGGTTGCCCTGATGCAGGTAAAGAAGGAAATGGACCATATGTTTGGTCTGGTCGAACAAAACATATCCATGGCCTTTGACGCCGTGCAAAACGAGGACCCGTCCAAGGGAGATGCCGTTACCGCCAATGAGTCGGTGATCAACTTCACCAACAGCGACCTGACCCGATTCCTGATCAAACTGTCTGCCGTGGTGGAGCAAAGCGACGAGTTTATCATCGGCTCCTATTTCCACGTGCTTAACGACTTGGAACGTATCGGCGACCATGCTAAGAATTTCTACGAGATTGCCGACGAAATGTCTGCCAAAAAGCTATCCTTCTCCGATACGGCCAAGGCCGATATCGGGAAAATGCAGCATAAGATCCTGCGCATGATCACCATTGCCAAAGATGCCTTTGATCATCACAATACCGCCGATCTGTCCGAACTGGCAACCTTGGAAGATCAGATCGACACCACCAAACAGGAACTGACCGCCGGCCATTTCGCCCGCCTCATTGAGGGCAATTGCAGCGTTGACGTCAGCCCCTATTACACCTCCACCATTTCCGGTCTGGAACGTGTGGCCGACCATCTGGTCAACGTCGGCTACAGCATCGTAAGCCCCGTCGGCTCCCAAAAAGAACTGTAAAAAAAAGACGCTTTCGTTTGAAAGCGTCTTTTCTTCTTACAGACGGGATATGTGCACAATATCGGTGTTCTTAAGCCCTTTAAGCGATGCCGTATAGATAGCCAGATCTCCCTGCTTGACCAGCCCCGTTTCCTTGGCTTTCTTGGCCGCCACACGGAAGAGCGATTCGACATCATACTGTTCGTCGCACTCGATGGGACGTACGCCCCACGTCAAGTTGAGCTGACGGCAGACCTTGGGATTCAAGCAAGGCGCGATCACTGAACAACCGGGGCGGTAAGAGGAGATCAGCCGTGCCGTGTACCCCGATCGGGTAACGGTGATGATGGCATCTACATCCATCATAAAGGACGCCAGTGTCGCACAGTTGGACACCGCATTGGGAATATCGTGATGCAACTCCAGACTGTTGTGCTGGAACCGTTGCTTATAATCAATACTGTTCTCGGTCGCCTCGGCGATCTCAGCCATAGCCTTCACGCTCTCTACCGGATAGTCACCTGCGGCGCTCTCGCCCGAAAGCATGATGCCCGTCGTGCCGTCGTATACGGCGTTGGCAATATCCGAAATCTCGGCACGGGTCGGGCGCGGATTGTGTACCATGCTTTCCAGCATCTGGGTCGCCGTAATGACATGCTTGCCCGTGCGATAGCAGGATTCAATGATCTGCTTTTGAATGGCGGGCAATTCGCAATAGCGCACTTCCACACCCAAGTCGCCGCGCGCCACCATGATGCCGTCCGACACCTCGATGATCTCCTGCAGATTGCTTACCCCTCGGGTGTTCTCGATCTTGGAGATGATCTGAATGTTGCCGCCACCGTTTCGATTCAGAAATCGGCGTAATTCCAGCACATCATCGGCACGCCGTACAAATGAAGCCGCTATAAAATCGACATCCTGCTCAATGCCAAACAAAATATCGGCACGGTCGGTGTCCGACATATAGGGCATATCCACATCCACGTTCGGAATGTTCAGACTCTTGCGGTCCTTGAGTACCCCACTGTTTAAGGCACGGCAGGTCACCACACCGTCTTCTACCTTTTCTACGTCAAAGGCGATCAGTCCGTCATCTACCAAAATGCGGTTGCCTGCCACTACGTTCTTGTCCAGATCGGGGAAGGTCAGGCAAACGCCCGTGTTGTCGCCGTCTTCCTCTCCGCGGCGAAAGGCAAACAACTGCCCCTCTTGGATCTCCGCCTTACCACCCTTGAAATGGCGCAGGCGAATCTCCGGCCCCTTGGTGTCCAGCAAAATGGCCGTGTGCAATTTGTGCTTGTTGCGCAACTCCTTGACCCGATCCATGCGCACCTTGTGCTCGGCATGGGTGCCGTGACTGAAGTTGAATCGCGCGCAATCCATGCCCGACAACATTAGCCGTTCCAATACATTGTTCTTATCGACCGCAGGGCCGAGTGTGCAGATAATTTTGGTCTTTCTCATGATCATTTGCCTCTTGGTTTTTTGTATTATGTATAATTGTAACACAATAATAGGCGTATGACAAGATTAGTTTTCCATTTTTTCTGACAAATATAAAGGGGGGCAAAGAAAACCTTGCCCCCGCATTTCACTTATGAAAAATACATAGATCCTTAAGCGTACAGTTCTCGCAATCGGGCTTTCGCGCCTGACACACCGCCCGCCCATGGTAGATGAGCCGATGGCAAAACATCAGCCGCTCGTCCTTGGGAATAAGCGCCGACAACTCCCGTTCCACCACCACAGGATCGTCACTCTTGGTCAGCCCAAATCGATTGGCCAAGCGAATACAATGGGTATCGGCCACGATGCCCTGATCGTTGTATACCACACCCAGCACCAGATTGGCCGTCTTGCGCCCAACCCCCGGCAACTGCAAGAGTTTCTCCATCGTGTCGGGGACTTTGCCGTCAAATTTCTCACACAGCACACGTCCCAGCCCGATCAGATTTTTCGCCTTATTCTTATAAAATCCGCAGGAACGGATGATATCCTCGACCTCACTCAGGTCGGCATCCCGATACTCCTCGGGCGTTTTATACTTGGCAAACAGGTCCTTGGTCACGATATTCACCCGCTCGTCGGTACACTGTGCCGACAGGCAAGTGGCCGCCACCAGTTCCAGTTCATTTTCAAAATCGAGCGAACATTTGGCATCGGGGTACAGGACCGCCAAGCGCCCGATCAGTTCTTTCGCTTTCTGCTTCTTGGTCATTTCTTAATCTTATCCCAGTAGGCTTTGGTTGCCTGTTCCAGTTTATTGTCCCCATACTCGTAATATACGGTATCTTTCAAGGTATCGGGCAGATATTGCTGTTTGACCCAATTATTCGGATGACCGTGGGGATAGACATAGGTCTGCCCATGTCCCAATTTCTTGGCACCCTCGTAATGGGCGTCCTGAATATTGCTCGGCACGGCCGAATAGTTACCGCTTGCCACGTCGGCCATGGCGGCATCAATGGCGCAAATGCCCGAATTGGACTTGGGCGCCGTGGCTACCATAATAACAGCATCGGCCAGCGGAATCCGCGCTTCGGGCAGTCCCAACTGCAACGCCGAGTCCACCGCCGCCTTGCAATAGATCAAGGCGTTGGGGTAGGCCAGCCCCACATCCTCGGCCGCCGTTACCAAAAGCCTGCGGCAAACCGAAAGCAGGTCACCCGCGCTGAGTAGTCTTGCCAAATAGTGAAGCGCCGCATTCTCGTCCGAGCCACGCAAGGACTTCTGGAAAGCCGAGAGCAGGTCGTAGTGATAGTCGCTGTCCCGATCGTATTTCACAGCACTGGTCTGCGCCGCCTGCCGCGCCATCTCCAGATCAATAAAGATCTTCTTCTGCCCCGGCTTGGCCAAGCACAACAGTTCCACCGCATTGATGGACTTGCGCACATCCCCCGCACAGGACGCACAAACATAATCAAAGGCATCCTGCTCAAACTCCACCGTGAAATCCCGCTCCTTGGCCAGAGTGGCCACCGCACGGCGTACCGCCTTGGCGATCTCCTCCTTGGGCACCGGCTGAAACTCAAAAACGGTGCAACGGGAAAGCAGTGCGTTATAGACGTAAAAATAGGGGTTCTCGGTCGTCGAAGCGATCAGGGTGATCTTCCCGTTTTCTACAAACTCTAAAAGCGATTGCTGCTGTTTTTTATTAAAATACTGGATCTCGTCCAGATACAGCAGAATGCCGCCGGGGGCGAGCATGGTGTCGATCTCCTCGATGATCGCTTTAACATCCGAAAGGGAAGCATTGGTGGCATTGAGCCGATGCAGGCGCTTGCCGGAAGCGGCGGCGAGAATATTCGCCGTCGTCGTTTTACCGGTACCCGAAGGCCCATAGAAGATCATATTGGGCAGATCGCCCGATTCGGCGATCTTGCGCAGCAGTTTGCCCTCGCCTAAGATATGCCGCTGTCCGTAAACCTCGTCCAGCGTGGTGGGGCGCAACCGATCGGCAAGCGGTGTAGCCATCGTCTTCTCCTTAATATAAGGGATATTTGTCGGTCAGTTTATTGACCTCAGCACGGATATAGTCGGCCTGATTCTCAAAGTCGGTCGCCGCCAGCCAGATGAGTTTGGCAATGATGCGGAAGTCGTCCTCTTTGAGTCCACGGGTGGTAGCGGCAGCGGTGCCGACACGGATACCCGAGGTAATGAACGGACTCTGGGTGTCAAAGGGCACCGAGTTCTTGTTTACGGTAATGAACACTTCATCCAACCGATGTTCGAGTTCCTTACCCGTCACGCCGATGTTGCGCAGGTCAATGAGCACCAGATGGTTATCGGTACCGCCCGAAACAAGATTAAAGCCGAGTTTTACCATCTCGTCGGCCATGGCGGCACAGTTGGCCACGATCTGCTTGGCGTACGCCTTAAACTCAGGAGTCAACGCCTCACCAAAGGCCACGCCCTTGGCGGCGATCACGTGCATGAGCGGGCCGCCCTGCGTGCCGGGGAAGATGGCCTTGTCGATGGCCTTGGCCAGTTCCTGCTTGCACAGGATCATACCGCCGCGAGGCCCGCGCAGAGTTTTATGAGTGGTAGTGGTTACGACATCGGCATAGGGCACGGGCGAGGGATGCACACCCGCCGCCACCAAGCCGGCAATGTGCGCCATATCCACCATGTGGTAGGCGCCCACCTTCTTGGCAATGTTGTAAATTCTCTCAAAATCGATGACACGGGGATAGGCCGAGGCGCCCGAAATGATCATCTTCGGCTTGCACTCCATGGCAATGCGCTCCATCTCATCGTAATCGATGCGGCCGGTTTGCTCATTCACGCCATAGGGTACAATATTATACTGCAAACCCGAAAAGTTCACGGGCGAACCGTGGGTCAGATGTCCGCCATGCGCCAGATTCATACCCATAACGGTATCCCCCGGCTTGCACAGGGCGACGTATACCGCATGATTGGCCTGCGCACCCGAGTGGGGCTGTACGTTGGCGTGCTCGGCGCCGAACAGTTCACAGGCCCGATCACGGGCAATATTTTCACACACATCGACACACTGGCAACCACCGTAATACCGATGAGCGGGGTACCCTTCCGCATACTTATTGGTCAGCGGCGAACCCATAGCCGCCATCACGGCAGGCGATACAAAATTCTCGCTGGCGATCAACTCAATGTTACGGCGCTGACGAGAAAGCTCGTCCTTCATAGCCGCCGCCATCGTCGGGTCAAACTGCGCGATAAAATCCAGATTCTTGTCCATTCTTTTACTGTTCCTTTCGGTTATTCATAACAATTTATTATACACAAATCACCACTTCATTGTCAAGGAGATGCGGTTCTTCTTTTCGTCTACACCCAATACTTTGACCTTGACCACATCCCCCACTTTGAGCACTTCTAAGGGATGCTTGATATACTTGTTGGTGATCTGCGAAATGTGCACCAAACCGTCTTGATGCACCCCGATATCCACAAAGGCGCCAAAGTCCACACAGTTGCGCACCGTGCCTGTCAGTTCCATGCCTTCTTTGAGGTCTTTCATCTCCAGCACATCACTGCGCAAAATGGGGGAAGGCAGGTCTTCACGCGGGTCACGGCCGGGCTTGACCAACTCGTCAATGATGTCCCGCAGGGTTGGCTCTCCCACTCCGATCTCCTTGGCAATGGCGGCAATGCCCTTGCCCTCGGCACGGGTCTTCAGATCGTCAAACCCGCCTTTCTTGAGGTCGGACTTTTGGTAGCCACACACCGTCAGCAACGCCTGCGCCGCCCCATAACTTTCGGGGTGGACAAAGGTGCGGTCGAGAATATTCTCACTCTCGGGCACGTGCAGGAAACCCGCCGCCTGCTCGAACACTTTTTTGCCCAGTTTCGGCACTTTTAAAAGGGACTTTCTATCCTTAAATTCGCCGTTTTCCTCACGGTAGGCCACAATATTTTTGGCTACGCCCGCATTGACCCCCGCTACACGGGACAACAGCGGCGCCGATGCCGTGTTGAGATCGACACCTACCGCATTGACACAGTCAACCACCACACCCGTCAGCGTTTCACTCAACTTATTCTGCGGCATATCGTGCTGATACTGCCCCACGCCGATCGCCTTGGGCTCGATCTTCACCAGTTCCGCCAACGGATCCTGCAAACGGCGGGCAATCGATACCGCACTGCGCTGAGTCACGTCAAAATCGGGGAACTCCTCGGCACCCAACTTGCTGGCCGAATAGACCGAAGCTCCCGCCTCATTGACGATGACATAGTGCACGTCTAAACCGTTATTCTTGATCATGTCGGCCACGAACTGCTCACTCTCACGGGACGCCGTGCCATTACCGATGGAAATAACATTCACCCCGTATTTGCGAATCAGCGTTAATAATTTCTTCTCGGCTTCCTCGATCCGCTTTTGCGGCGGGGTGGGATATACCACCGTCGTATCCAGTACCGCGCCCGTGGCATCTACCACCGCGATCTTGCATCCGGTACGGTAGGCAGGGTCAAGCCCCATCACCACCATACCCTTAATGGGCGGTTGCATGAGCAAACTTTTTAAGTTCGCACCAAATACACGAATCGCACCGTCGGCGGCACGCTCGGTGAGCATGGAACGGATCTCCCGCTCGATCGAGGGGAAGATCAGTCGGGCATAGGCATCCTCGGCCGCCGCCTGCACCAACGCCCCGCAGGCATTATTCTTCTTCACAAAGGCATCGGTCAAAATCGCTAAGGCTTTCGACTCGTCCACCTTGAGCGATACTTTTAGAAATTCTTCCTTCTCGCCACGATCGAGCGCCAACACTCGATGCCCCGCCATTTTCTTGACCGGCTCAGCAAACTCATAGTACATCCGATAGGTACTGTCCTCGTCCTTGGCGGCGCAGGACTCGATCACACCCTCGCCCAGCGCCAGCGCACGCAGTAGCGCTCGGGTCTGCGGGGTGTCCGATATCGACTCGGCTATGATATCGCAAGCCCCCGCCAAGGCATTTTTCACCGTTTCCACCTGTTCATTTAAAAAGTCGGCCGCCTTTGCAGACGGATCTCCCTCTTCTTGGGCAATGATCCAATTCGCCAACGGCTCCAATCCCTTCTCTTTCGCCACACCGGCACGGGTGCGCCGTTTGGGGCGGTATGGGCGGTAAATGTCCTCCAACTCCGACAAAATCTTGGCGCTCTCCAACATCGCCTCGATCTCCGGCGTCATCTTGCCCTGCTCATCGATCGCCGCCCATATCTCCTCTTTGCGTTTTTCAAAAGAGCGCAGATAGTTCAAGCGCTGTTCGAATTGGCGCAACACCTCATCATCCATACCCCCCGTCACCTCTTTACGGTAACGGGAGATAAAGGGAACGGTATTCCCTTCATCCAACAATCCGGCCGCCGCTTCCACCTGCGAAATCGTCAATTGTAATTCCTTGCTCAGTACTTCAGTAATGTTCATGTCCGGCTCCCTGTTTTTTCTTCATTATATCACAAATCACGCCAAAAGAAAAGAGATATGCACCTGTTTTCAGGTGCATATCCTTACACTTTTATAATCGAATCAATAAACTCCTTGATCCGCGGATCATCGGGCTTATCAAAGATCTCCTCGGGTGTGCCGTATCCCAGTACACCGCCGTCGGCCATAAACAGGATCTTGTCGGCCACCTCACGGGCAAATCCCATCTCATGGGTCACAATTACCATTGTCATACGCTGATCATGCAGTTGGCGCATAACGTTTAATACCTCGGCCGTCAACTGCGGGTCGAGCGCTGAGGTCGGCTCATCAAACAGCAACACTTCGGGATTGCGCATCAACGCACGGGCAATGGCCACGCGCTGCGCCTGCCCACCCGACAACTCACTCGGCTTGGCATCGGCCTTGTCGGCCAATCCCACCATCTCCAATAGTTCCACGCCCCGTGCCTTGGCCTGTGCCCGTTCTTCCTTGCTCACCGTTACCGGCGAGGCGATCAGGTTGCCCAGCACGCTCATGTGCGGAAACAGATTAAAGTTCTGAAATACCATACCCATACAGGCGCATACCTGACGGGATTGCCGATCCTTGCCGTATCTCCCGTCTTCCACCAACGGCTCACCCTGTATCAGTACCGTGCCGCCGTCGGCCTTTTCCAGATTGATCAGGCAACGGAGCATCGTCGATTTGCCGGCGCCCGACGGCCCGATAATGGCCACCGTCTCGCCCTGCTCCACCGAGAAATTCACCCCGTCAAATACCTGTAGGGTCCCAAACCGCTTCGATAAATCGGTTACTTCTATCATCTTCATTTTATTCACCTCAATACCGATACTTCTTCTCTAAATAGCGGAACAACTGGGTCAGCACCGTGTTCATCAACAAATAGAACACCGCCGCCACCGCATAGGCCGTCGCATCCACTTCCCGATTGACCGCACTCTTGGCAAAATACAATAGCTCGGTCACACCGATGGCCGTCACCAACGCCGTGTCCTTAACTAAGGTAATGCACTCATTGGATACGCTCGGCAGCGTCACACGCAGCATCTGCGGAATAACAATTTTATACTGGGTCTGCCAGGTCGAAAAGCCAAGCACCCGCGCCGCTTCGTATTGCCCCTTGTCGATCGAAAGCAATCCTCCGCGGAAAATTTCGCAGAAATAGGCCGTGTAGTTGAGCACGAAGGCCACACAAGCCGCCGGAAACCGATCCAGTACCAGAAATTCTCCGATCCACGGAATAAAGGGCAACCCGTAATAAATAAAAAACAGTTGCAGAAGCAGCGGCGTGCCGCGCAATAACCACACATATACGCCCGTAATGCCCCGCACCACGGCAAAGCGACTGCGCCGCAAATAACTCATGGCAAACCCCAGCGGCAGGGAAAGGATCGCCGTAATACAAAACAGCCCCAGCGTATATTTTACACCGCCAAGCAACGATTGGCACAATTCCAACATCTCATACACCAATACTGCCCGCCAACATCAGGCGGGCAGTACCCTTTTCTCGTTAATTATTCGGTCTCGATCAGGTAACGGCCAACGATCTCGTCAACCACCATCGCATCCACACGTCCGGCTTTCAGATCCAGATAGCAGGTCACGTTATCTTCATACTCGATAACCTCGCCCACCTTTTCATAAACCGCATTGCCCTGCAAGGCTTCGAGCGCCGAAGAACCCTTCTGCAAACCAACCTTCTTGCCTTCCAGTGCGGCCACCGTCTGAATGTCCGAACCCTCGGGCACGACCACGATCTGGGCATTGGCCACATAAGCTTTGGGGATGAACATGGCCTCAACACGGGCATCGGTAATGGTCATGCCGTTCCAGATGCAGTCGATCTTACCGCCGTCCAGCTCCATCTCCTTGGAATCCCAATCGATGGGTTGCTTAACAAGGGTAACGCCCAATCTCTTGCACACTTCCTCGGCCAAGTCAATGTCAAAACCGACAATTTCATTATTCTCATCGGTAAAGCCCATCGGCGGGAAAGAAGCATCCAAACCCAGAACCAGTTTGCCGGCATCCTTTACCTTTTGCAACGACTGGTCATCCGCCAACGGGGTGGTGTTTGCTTCAATGACCGTATCATATTTCTTGATGATGTTTTCACCAAACCACTTCTTGCTGATCTCGGCCGCCGTGCCGTCGTCGATCATCTCTTCGAGAGCTCCGTACACCGCCATACCCAGCGCAATATCATCCTTGCGGAAACCAATGCCGTATTCCTCGGCCGCCAGTTTATCTTCCAGCACTACATACTTCTTCTCTGTCTGAGAACCGGCGCCACCGCCGCATCCCACAACCGTCAGCAGCATCAATGCCGCCAAAATCACTGCAATAATCTTTTTCATCATCGTTTCTCCTTTTTCTTTGAAGTGTTATTATTATATGCTTTATTGTGATAAAGTGCTACCATGAAAAAAGAATGAAAACCTGCAATTTTCCTCAGTTTTCCAAGTCTTTCTTTTATTTACTCCGTTTTTCATAGAATTGCTGAATTTTTCTCACTTTTTGTTTTACACTATCTAAGGAGGTGACGAAAGTGAGTCCGAAAGAACTTCTTTATATGGAAGATGCATTGGGGCGCATCCAGTTTTTGCGTCAAAAATGCAACGAATATCAGTCGCAGGTATCCAACGAACAGTTAAAGGGCCTGCTTACGCGAATCGAAAACGAGCAGTGCTCGCTGTTTAACCAGTTTTACGGACAGTTGTAAGGAGGAAGCCATGAACGATCAATTCATGATGGAGGACGTACTGACCACCCTCAAAAACCAGATCGACCTGTTTTCGCACGGTACCGTTGAGTCCTCAACCACAGGCGTGCACAACACATTCCACGACGCACTGTGCAAGGCCTCACAGCAGCAGAATGAGGTTTACAATGCCATGGCGGCCATGGGCTGGTACCCGTCCACACAGGCCGAGCAGCAACAAATCGAGCAGGTCAAGCAAAAATTCTCACAACCTTGTTAACCTGCAAAAAGAGGAGTCATTCGACTCCTCTTTTCTTATGTGTAATTTTCTGCCAGATAGGAAACAAGATCTGCCGTGTCAGCTTCGTACCATTGCCCTTCAAATTTAACTTTACCCTCTGTCACAATCAAATAGATCTGTACTCCGTCTTGCTCAAAGGTCAGATCATACATCTTCACACCGGCCGAACCTGCTTCATCCGTCTCTTTCAGTTCCAGCATATTCAGCATATCCACCACCGGATCTATACGAGTGGGATTATTACTACTGCTGGAGATCCCTGCCGCCCCGTACCATATGTTAGTCGGTTCGGTAAGTCCAAACAGTTTTTCTCCCGTCGTTTTCCCTGCACATCCGCATATTCCCATAACAAGCAACAGGGCAAGCACCAACGCCACAATCTTCTTCATAGACAATATCCTCTCTCCTTTTTATCAACAATAAAGGGCATAAACCAAAATCTCTCGATCGGTTTATGCCCGTTTGCTAACGATCAGCAGGTGATACCTCTTGTTTCTGCATAAAGGAGAGGAATTCGCCATAGGGGATAACCCGATCCCGAACCGAACATTTCTCATCTTTTCCACTCTCCTTTCCTGTTTTTACTATAGCAATTATTAACAATTATGTCAAGTATATTTCATATTATTTTATTGATTTTGGTGATTTTTATGATATAATGGATGCAAGAATAAAAAGGAGGGACCGACATGATCCGCATCAACCACCTAACCAAGCAATATATCAGTAAGCACAACACCGTAACCGCCATCCACGATCTGTCCCTCTTGATCAGGGAACGGGGGCTGGTCTTTCTGGTCGGCCGTTCCGGCTGCGGAAAAACGACCTTGCTCAATTTGATCGGCGGCATGGACGCCGCCACAAGCGGTGAGATCACCGTTGACGGCCGCTCGTTGAGCACGTTTACTCAAAGAGATTTCGATGCCTACCGCAACACCATGGTCGGCTTCGTCTTTCAAGATTTTAATTTGATTGAAGAATTAACGATCGCCGAAAATATTGGATTGGCCTTAGAACTGCAAGGCAAAAAGGCTGACCCCGCCGCCATCGAACAGGTCTTAACCCAGGTCGAACTCGACGGCATGGGCGGCCGCTACCCCAAGGAACTGTCGGGCGGGCAAAAACAGCGGGTAGCCATTGCCCGCGCCCTGATCAAAAAGCCCCGCATCCTACTGGCCGATGAACCGACGGGTGCCCTCGACGAAACGACCGGCCGCCAGATTTTAGAATTACTGAAAACCCTGTCCCGCGACACCCTCATTCTCATTGTGTCCCACGATCGGGATTTTGCGGGTGAGTACGGCGACCGCATCATTGAGCTGGCCGACGGCAAACTGTTATCCGATACCGCCGCCCCATCCGAACCCGACACAACACCCTCTCCCGTTATCAAAAGCCATCTGAAATTTGGTATCACCCTCAAACTGGCGTTGCACTACCTTGCATCCCGCAAACTGCGCGCCGCCGTGGTGGCTCTGCTTTCGGTGGCCGCCCTGCTCATGGTTGGCATGACCGACCTGATCTCGGCCTACGATAAGCAGACAGCCATTATCTCCTCTCTCTATGAGAATCAGACCCCCTATGTCACCCTGTTAAAAGAAAAGAATATCCATGAGACTTGGTACGGCAACGGTTTCAAACTCTCCGATTCCGACATTCAGAAATTGGCCGAGCAAACAGGCCAACCTACCAAAGGGGTCTATATCCCCTCTTTTACCAACCTGTCGTTAGAAAATAATTACGGTTCTACCCGCGCCATGAACGAACACTACGGCGAATATGTCCCCGCCCTCTCGGGGTTTGTGGAATTTACCGAACAGGACGTGTCCGATTTCGGCTTTACCATGATGGCCGGTCGCCTGCCCGAAAAGGAATACGAACTGGTCTTGACCGATTATGTCTATCAATCTTTCCTACACGCCGGCTACCGCAACTTTACCGGCCCTGTCATTTCGGTACGGGATCTCTCCCTGCCCGATCAGCCCGAAATTGCCGGCATCTCCTTTGATTCGTATCTGGCCGATCCCACCCAATACAGCGATACAACACGCTATACCAAAGGTGTTGACTTTAACAAATCGGGCGCATCCATGACCATAACCCCCATCCGTACCCCCGATGACCTGATCGACAAAACCGTCTTTATCGACTACCGCAATTATACAGTCACAGGCATTATTGACACCGGCTTCGACGAGAGCCGTTACGCCGATCTGACAGCCGCCGATTTTGATACGCTGCGCGCCAACGTGCTGGAATACGAACGAAAATACGGTTTGGCCTGCGCCGCCTTTGTCGCACCCAAAACAATTGCCGCGATTGAGAAATACCACCCCGCCGTCACCACCGTGGAGGGACTGACCTTTACCTGCGAAAACGAATTCATTACTTTTCAAACCAATACCGTCGGTCGCTATTCCTCAGTCAATTGGGATGCCCTTCAGGTTTCATGGATTGGCGATAAATTGATTTTAACTGACGATAATCAACTGGTCGATATTAAGGGCGAGCCCCATACCGATATTAAAGAAAACGAGTTTGTCGCTTGTCTGTCCCACACCTATCTCGATGGCTATCATTCGGCTTCACCCGACGAGCGGTTTGTCAATCTGAAAATGACCGCCACCTACGCGGACGATCACAACCGCATTCTCGGCTCCAACTTTACCCGCATTGGTAATATCCAAAGCATACCGCCCTTGGGCGAATATCTCTATCCCATCGGCTCTTTGGTTCTGGTATCGGACGATCTGTATGAGGAACTAACCGAGGGACGGGACGGCCGCTATGCCTACGCCGTGTCGGCTCTACCCAGAGAACGAAACGCGATTGCCGCCTTTACTCAGTCGGTAGCGACCGACCGTGACAGCATCCGCTTCAACCTATCCAGCGGCATCACCTATGAAATTGCCGCCCTTGACGAGATATTCCTCTCCATGGCAAACATTTTCCGCTATATCGGTCTGGCCTTGGCTGTCTTCGCCTTTGCCATGCTCTGGCATTTCACGGGAGACGGCATCCACCGTCGCCGCCGTCCGATCGGCATCATGCGTGCCATGGGTGCAGGCGGTTGGGACGTCGGCCGTATATTCCTCGGTGAAAGCCTGATCCTCGGCATCGGCTCAGCCGTATTAACGGGTGTATTGCTGACAGGCGCCGCCATGATTGGGAACCGCATGATTCAAACCGAGTTTGGCATCCTCACTTCCCTGCTCACCGTCGGGCCCCGTCAACTGTTGCTCGTCCTCGGAATGGCACTGCTGGTAACCACGCTCGCCAGCCTCATTCCCACTGCCAGACTGGCCGCCAAGAAACCCATTGATGTAATAAGAGGCTAATAAAAAAGGTTGATGCTTTCGCATCAACCTTTTTTCTATTTTACCAAAACGGCATTTACCACTAAGCGGTCTGCATCGGTAACGCAGGTGGACAAGGTAAGGATGGTATCGTCCGCATGGACCTCAACCCCGAAATCGTGGATCGAGCGCGCTTTCATTTCATCAACCAGCATGGTAAAGGCCGTATCGTGGGCAAAATTGGTCTGGATATAATAAAAATCAATCGAAGTCGGGTAAACGGCAAACACCTTCCACGCCGTTGTCCCGCTCTCAGTGGCCAGATAAATGGTATGATACCCCGGATTGTTTAACCACCAAGATCGACGGCAATACTCCAACGACCCGAACATCGACATATCCAACCGCCCATGCCCGTATATGATCAGATTCTTATTGGCCGACAGATTATCAAAATGGCATCGGTAATCGCCGTAGATCCATCCGGCATTGGTCCAGCGACGATGAAAATCCCGCTTAAGATAGTAGTCGTTATCGGTCGTCTGTACGATCGGGTAATTAACGTTGGTACCCGCTACCCGAATCCAACCTACCGTATCGGGATTCAGCTCCTGCAACTGCTCCAAACTCAGATCGGAGAGCAGCACCGGCTTCTCTTCTTCTGCCGGCGGCAATACCTCAACACCATCTTCCTCTACCGTGCTCTCCTCGGTGCCGGCCATGCTCTGCAACTCAGAGGCCAACTGCTTGGTCTTGTAATTCTCATACAACCATCGCCCCAAAAAGAACCCCGATACCAGAAATACCAGAATACATATCACAATGGCCACATCATACAGCCATTTCTTGCTTTTCTTCTTTTCTTCCATACTCCATCCTCAGCCTAACAAAATATCCCGCACACCCATTCCCTCTGGCCGTGCCGACATCATCATTTCATGACTATTCTTTTTTTATTATATGGTATCCTAATAAAAAAAACAAGGTGGAGAAAATAAATTTCTCCACCTTTTTGTTACCATTCTTCAATCATTTCCGACATCGGACCGTAGGGAAAATCTTCTCCCGCACCGTCCATAGTGCTTGTCAGATCTTCCTGCCCATTCAAACGAATCGTCCGACAGATCGGCTGCTCATATTCTTTTTTCATAGCCGTCACCCTTAGGCAACCGACGTATAGGTCAAGCCATCTGCCGTCAATTTCACATCAAAGGATTTGCCGTCTGCCGTTTCCAGCATCGGAACCGCATTCAATGTATCTCCGACTTCCAATCCGCTCAGTTGCAATACGATATAGTAGTTGCCTGCGCTGTTGGCCAAAACACTGTCGGCATAAATGCCAACCGTTGCATCTTTGAAAATATAGGTCAGATTATTGGCATTGCCGTCACGGATCACTTCCAATTCCAAGCCCAGCTTCACCTGACCGGACTTGAGAAGTTCATAAGCCGCCGTATCGGTAAAGGACAGTTTCACGCCAAATTTAACCGAAGTAGTCGTGCCTTCCACAGGACCGCCGCCTACCAACGTCTGACTAAAGAACTGATAACCGCCCGCCGTGGCATTATACAGCGGAAGCATGGAATTGCTCGGCAACAAGGAAAGCAAGGCTTCGGTGCGGTCATCACTCATCACCAGCGTACCGCCGCCGACACTGTCGATCACGTCACCAAAGGAAACCACGTTCGCTACCGTCAGGTTTTTGCC
>JAZNYQ010000127.1:0-10898 GCA_045594545.1 Eubacteriales bacterium
TTAATAATTTTACGAAGCATAAAAATATCCCCTTTCTGCCTTTAGTATAGGAGAAAGGGGGTATTTTTTCTGTTGTTTTTACAACATATTATTCAATCACACGAACACGGATGACGCCGTCGATGGCTTTGAGGGCGTTGACCGTATCTTCGTCGGCTTTCTCAACGTCGAGCAGGGTATAGGCATAGTCACCCTTGGACTTGTTGAGCAGGTTCTCAATGTTAATACCCTTATCGCCAAACAGCGTGGTGTACTGGCTGATCATAGTCGGCTTATTCTCGTGGATGATGCAGATACGGGGCACACCGGCGGGGGCCATTTCCACGTTGGGGAAGTTGACCGAATTGACGATATTGCCGTAGAGCAGATAGTCATTCAGTTCCTGCGCGGCCATGGTGGCACAGTTCTCTTCGCTCTCGGGGGTCGAAGCACCCAGGTGGGGGATGGGAACGACGTTACCCAGCGTCAGTACATTCTCATCGGGGAAGTCGGTCACATAACGGGCGACCTTGCCGCTCTCCAGTCCGGCCTTGAGGGCTTCGGTGTCAACCAAAGCGGCACGGGAGAAGTTGAGCAGGCGCACGCCGTCCTTGCACAGAGCCAGCGCATCGGTGCCGATCATGCCGCGGGTGGCATCCATCAGCGGTACGTGAACCGAGATGTAATCGCAGTTCTTATAAATATCTTCTACGTTCATGGCGTGGACGATACGGCGATCCAGACTCCAAGCCGATTTAACCGAGATGTACGGGTCATAACCCATAACGTGCATCCCCAGATGCACGGCGGCGTTGGCTACCATAGCGCCGATGGCGCCCAGACCGATCACGCCCAAGGTCTTGCCTGCCAGTTCGGGGCCGGCAAAAGCACCCTTGCCTTTTTCGACCAGTTTGGCAACGCCCGTCTGACCGTCGAGGGTCTTAGCCCATTCGATGCCGCCTACCACATCACGGGAGGCGAGGAAAAGGCCGGCCAGCACCAGTTCTTTTACGGCATTGGCATTGGCGCCGGGGGTGTTGAATACGACAATACCCTTCTTGGCGCAGTCGTCAACCGGAATGTTGTTGACACCGGCACCGGCGCGGGCGATGGCCAGTAGCGATTCAGGGAATGCTACCTCATGCAGAGCAGCCGAGCGAACCATGATGCCGTCGTACTCCTCCATGGTATCATCGTAGGTGAATGCATCGGGGGCAAAGCGGCTCAGACCGTTTTGCGAGATCTTGTTATATAAGCGAATCTTATACATGTTATTTTCCTCACTTATTGGCTTTTTCGAAATCCTTCATGAAATCGACCAGTTTCTGCACGCCGTCGATATCCATGGCATTGTAGATGCTCGCACGCATACCACCCACCGAACGGTGACCCTTGAGGTTGACCAGACCGGCGGCCGTGGCCTGTTTCACAAAGGCGGCATCCAGATCGGGATTGCCGGTAACGAAGGGCACGTTCATGATCGAACGGTCCTCACCCATAACGGTGGCGTTAAAGAGGGTGGAAGCATCGAGATAATCATAGAGCAATTTAGCCTTGGCGTAGTTGCGCTCGGCCATGGCGGAAAGACCGCCCATCTTCTTGACCCATTCGAGTACGCACATACAGACATAGATGGCGTAGGTCGGCGGAGTGTTGTACATCGAGCCGTTCTTCACATGAATGTCATACTGGAACATGGTGGGAGTGCAATCCTGGCAGTAGCCAAGCAGATCCTCACGCACGATCACGACCGTCAGGCCCGCAGGTCCCATATTCTTCTGGGCACCGGCAAAGATCAGACCGTACTTGGACACGTCAACCGGCTCGGAAAGAATGCAGGAAGACAGGTCGGCCACCAGAGGCACGTTGCCGGTTTCGGGCAGATTGGCAAAACGGGTGCCGTAGATGGTGTTGTTCTGGCAGATGTAGAAGTAGTCGGCATCGGGGGTGAAGGTAGCGGGATCGAGTTTGGGGATATAAGAGAAGGTCTTATCCTCACTGGAGCCAACCACGTTCATGGTGCCGTATTTTTTACCTTCGGAATAGGCCTTCTTGGCCCATGCGCCGGTGAGTACGATATCGGCCTTTTTGCTGTTCTTGAGCAGGTTTAAGGGAATCATGGCAAACTGGGACGAAGCGCCGCCCTGCAGGAAGAGAACCTTGTAGTTCTCGGGAATGCCCATCAGCTCACGCAACAGGCTCTCGGCATTGTCAATGATCTCTTGGTAGGAGGACGAGCGGTGGCTCATCTCCATAACCGACATACCGGCACTGCCGTAGGCGGTCATCTCAGCGGCGCAACGCTCCAACACCTCTAAGGGCATGGCCGACGGGCCTGCCGAGAAATTGTATACTCTGTTCATGTGTTTTTACCTCCCGGAAAACAAAAATAATTACCTATTATTATATGCTTCCTTTTTTAATAAGTCAATATATTTTACTGCTTTATCTGGATAAAACGATACATTTTTATCGACTTTTTACCCGAATCAGAATCACCGAGCAATCGTCCCCGCGATCGCCGCACTCGCTTAGGCAGTGTTCGCACATGCGATGGAGGTCGTTGCCCTTTTGCAGGGATAGTAATACCTCATCGGTTAGTTCCACACCGTCCGAATGGAGAAGAAGAATATCCCCGTCCTTAAGGGTAAAAAATCGGTGCTCAGGCTTGGCATTGCTTAAAATACCCGCAGGCAGAGAAGAGCAGGGGAGTCGGTAGAAGCGACCGCCGCGCAGGATGACCGTGTCGGCGGCGCCCAGTTTGTATAGATCGACCCGCCCCGTCAATCGGTTCACGTCAACCACATCCATCGTGGAAAAGGTCTGGGTGTCGCCTGCCAGCAACAGCGTCGAATTAAGCAGGCGCAAGGCTTTGGGTACGTCAAACCCGCTTTGCAGGATACTTTCAAAGATCTCGCAGGTGAGGGTGGCATGGCGGTGGGCATCCACCCCGGAACCCATCCCGTCGGAAAGCACCACCGTTTGATGGTAAGGGCGGGGCGAGAGTTGGGTGTAGGCATCGCCGCAGACCGACTCTCCGACCTTGTTCGACTGCGCCGTTGCAATCTCCAAACGGAATTTATCCCGCCGTCCCAACAGCAGATGCCAGTCCTCGCCGATGGGGTCACAGGAGAGCAGGGACAGATTGGTGCCGCACAGGGTGCTCAGGTCGGCCACCGTGCGCCGATCGCTCGGTGCGGTGCGGGTGCGCAGGACGGCGCGGATATACAGCCCATCGTGGTGGTCGCGGTAGACGGTGAGCGACTGTACCCGACAGGATTTTGAGGCAAAATAATCCTCAATGCGACGGGTCAGGGCATCATCAAAACGCAGAGGTTGTCCGACCTGCTGTCCCATCTCGTCAAGCAGTTGGGAGAGGGAGGCGTATTGGGCGGCCAGTACCGTCTTGCTGCGGTCATCTTCGTAATTTTGCAGAACGGCGGTGCGATGGGCGGCGCCTTGGGTATTGGCGGTGTTAAGCAGAGCCGACCAAGAGGGACAGCGTTCCTTAAAATGTTCCGGCAGATCGGCGGCCGTCAGCGGGCGGTTAGCCAGCGTGCGGCAAAGAGAGGAAAAGATCTTCTCGGTATCAAAACTCTGTCCGACACGGCAGGCGGTACTGCGGGCACAACGTCGGCAAAGAGGTTCTAAGGCATGGTCAAGATCGCAACGCAGATCGGCAGGACTGACCGGGGTTTCGGTAGGAGCCAGGGTGCGGGAGATGCGGTCGAGATGGCGGGCGGTGGTGGTCAGCTTGTGGCTGACATAGGCGCAAACCGAATCGGCCTGTCCCGTTTTACCTCCCGCACGCAGAGTGAAGAGCCGTCCCAGCGCCGTCGCCCCCTTTTCGGGAAGTAAGGCATAGATGCCGCAGGCTAAAGAAGATTCGCATAAAGTGGCCAGCGCCGAGAGCGAGCCGTTTATATACAAAGAAAGAACCGTTGAACCGAGCAGGAAAACAAAGACGGCACGCAGTCGTCCCTTGCGCCCGATCAATCCCGCCAGAATCCCGCCCACGGCATAGGCGGCAATGATATGGCTTGTCCCTGTGGCGGCAAAGGAAAGAATGGTGCCGACAATGGCGCCGCTCATCCCGCCCATCGCCGCTCCGCCCCAAACGGCAAAGCAGACTACGGCAAATACGGCAGGAATACGGGCGGGTGCAATGCCATAGAAAGAAAAACGGCACAGCGGCAGAAATAAGATGCTTAAAAGAATCAGCAACGCGGCCGCCTCGGTTTGGGTCAATCCTGTACGGCGTGTGCCGCTTTGCACAGCGGCAGGCAGTGCCGTGCACCCGAAAAAGGTAAAGCACAGCCCCGCCGCTACCGACAAGGCGCCGGTAAGCAGATCAAAGGTCAGAAAGCCATGATAAGAACAGATCAACAGGTGGGTCAGCAGCAGACTGCCGCCCGCCGTAATGAGCGACACCGTCTGGCGGGACAGACGGCGGACGATGGCGGTCAGAATGAATCGTAAGGGCAACGCCAGCAGAACCCCCGCAATATAGGGCAGTCCGACCGTGCCTTGCAGGGCATAGCCGACGGCGGCGCCCAGTGCAGGCGCAACGGTGAGCGCCGCACGGTCAAAATACAGGCAGGCGGCGGCTACGCCAAAGGGGAGAAGCCCAAAGGGGAGGGCGGCCTGCGCGGCTAAAAAGCCACCCAGTGCGGCCAGCAGCGGTACCCCGACCGCATCAAAAAATCGGGCTAAGGTAAGAGTCGGTTGTCGTTTTCTCGTTTGTATCATCGTTATGTACCTCCGAGGCTATTGTAACGGGAGAAAGAGGAGAAAGTTGTCATATTAGAGAATTTTTCAAAAAAAGGTTGACAAATGGGGCAAAAGAAGGTATACTATGTGAGCAATAAAGCAGAACGCTCCCGTTCTCACCGCCGTCCGTCGGATGTCGGTCAATAGGAAAGAAAGCCAATACAGGCTAATTTTGTGTGCGGGAACGGTTTGTTTCCGTATTTTTTTGTGTTTGGAGGTGTCTTGCATAAAGACAGCAAATTTGCTCATCAATGAGGAGATCACAGTCAAAGAAGTCCGCGCGATCGATGCCGACGGCAGTCAGCTCGGTGTTATCTCCACCAAGCGCGCCCTCGAGATCGCCGAAGAACGGGGTCTGGATCTGGTTCTGATCGCCCCCAAAGCCGTACCGGCGCCCGTTGCCCGAGTCATGGACTACGGCAAGTACTGCTTTGAACAGCAGAAACGCGACAAAGAACAGCGCAAGAATCAGAAGACTGTGGAAGTCAAAGAGGTTCAACTTTCCTGCAAGATCGAAGATAACGATATCAACACCAAGGCCAACCATGCCCGCCGCTTCTTGAAAGACGGCAACAAGGTCAAGGTGGTCGTGCGGTTCCGCGGCCGTGAGATGGCTCACACCGAGATCGGTGTCCAGCTTCTCGAAAAGTTCGCCGGAATTCTGGAAGATGTCGGCGTCGTGGATAAGCCCGCCAAGTTAGAAGGGCGTAATATGACGATGTTTCTTGTGGCAAAGCCTAATAAATAAACGATACAACAGAGAGGAGTTCTATCATGCCTAAGCTGAAAACACATTCCGGTGCAAAGAAGAGATTCAATCTCACCAAAAAGGGCAAGGTCAAGAGAGCCCATGCCTACAAGTCCCATATTCTGAACAAGAAGTCTACCAAGCGTAAGAGAAATCTGCGCAAGGCCGCTTATGCCGACGTGACCAATGTCTACGCCGTTAAGCAGCTGATTCCCTATAAATAATTTTGACGATACGAAGGAGTTGATATAAATGGCAAGAGTAAAAGGCGCATTGGCTACCCGTAAGCGCAGAAATAAGATCATGAAGCAGGCCAAGGGCTTCTGGGGGGCAAAATCCAAGCAGTTCCGTACCGCTAACATCGCCGTTATGCGTTCCATGGCGAACGCCTACATCGGCCGTAAGCAGAAGAAGAGAGATTTCCGCAGACTGTGGATCACCCGTATCAATGCCGCGGCTAAAATGTGCGGTATGAACTATTCCACCTTCATGCACGGTCTCAAGCTCGCCAAGATCGAGCTCAACCGTAAGATGCTCGCCGAGATCGCCCTGAACGACATGGTTTCCTTCAAGGCTCTCGCCGATAAGGCCGCCAAGGCTCTGGCTAAGGCCGCTGAAAAGGCTGCAAAATAAGAAAAAATCAGGACTCTACAAACTGTAGAGTCCATTTTTTCATAAAAAGCGTTGACAAATGCAACAAGTTATGATATAATACGGTTGCATAAAACAACAGCAAAATTTTTTGCTTTTACATATGACCGAACGGACGCATGACGAGAAGGAGGACTTTAGAAAAATAAAGTGCAATTGGTAGCAATTGCTACCAAGAAGAAGAAAAAGAAAAAGAAGAAGAAAAAGAAGAAGATACTCACTACGTTCGTTACGCGTGCGCGCGCGAGAAAGGGAAAAGGCTACTGCCCAAGAGCAATAGCCTTGATGAAAGGGTTTTCTTATTCTGCCATCTCCGATGCCAGTACCGCCGCCAGCAGGGAAGCCAGTCGGGTGTCCTGCTCGGTCGCTACCGCGCCGTTTTCGGGGGTAAGCAGTACGATGGCGCCGATGCAGTCACTCTCCGAAATAATGGGAACGACTACCGACAGGGAAGCCGACCCGCTCTCGGTCAGCGGTGCACGGGTTGCATCACCGGCGCGGCGTACATAGTTTTCCCGCCGATGCATCCGATCGGCCAGCGATTCGGACACGCCTCGCTCCTGATAGTCCTTCTTGGGAATCCCTGCCACCGCCAGCACCGTATCCCGATCACAAACCGCCGCCGGCTTAGCCGTCGCGCGGGACAGCGCATCGGCAAACACCTGCACTTTCTGGCTGATGCTCTCCATCGCCGAGTACTTCTTGAAAATAACCTCACCCTCACGGTTGGTGAATATTTCCAGCGGGTCTCCCTCACGGATCCGCATCGTGCGGCGGATTTCTTTGGGAATAACGACTCTGCCGAGGTCGTCTATGCGACGTACAATACCTGTTGCTTTCATAATATATAATAATCTCCTTGCTTTACAAATTTGTACTGTTAGTATCTGTAAAACAAGGAGATTTATACTTGATTTATTTTAACATATTGTCTTTAAAAATCAATACCAAGAAACTTTACATATTCTTTTACTTTCTTCAATCGTTCAGTATATTTTTCAATATCAATCAACAACTGCTCTCTTTTTTTCAGTATCTCAATCACTTCCTTTTGTTTTTCTATCGATATATTATCTTCATCATCCAACGGAACTTTCACTTTTACATATTTTTTGAAATTTTCGGGCGAACATTTCACGCTATATCCAAAGCCAAATTTTGGTTTAATATCTTTAAGTGTAAAATACAAATATTCGGGGAGAATCTCATTGCTTTTAATTTTTATTGACAATCTTGAAGTGTTTAAATAATAAGGCTTTTCATGCAAAATAATATTTGTGCCCGCTGTTCCGTCACCATCTGTTGCAACCGAAACATGCTTTTCCTTTTCGGATGCAGATATTGGTTTTTTGCTTGTTTCTTTTACGTGTGCAACAGGGAATCTTGCTGCTGTATACAGGGGATAACCGTCTTCACAATCTAACGGAACATACTCTTTTTTCTTCAATCCCAAATTATTAGTTATAAACTCAAAATGTTCTTCAGAAGCTAAAGAGATTTCTTTTGATTTAAAAGATAAATCTATCGAATCTAAGTTTTTTAATTCCGTTAATGTTTCGGATAGGAGAACATTTACATCAGCAAGCTCGTCGCTCATTTCCTCTACTGTGTCAAACTGAACATCGTCCTTAATATTTAGCTTGATTTTCACTTCGTCAGAAAGCAATCTTTCAGACAACCACATATTTTCAGTTTGATAATATGATATAGGTTTCAGTAGTATTTTAATATTGTCAGAAGTATAGGTTTGAGGATCCAAATAAAAAAGCTTGTACTCTCGAGTTAGTGTGTTTAAATCCTCTAAACTAGTATTTGTTCGAGCTGCATCCAAGGACTCCCCAACATCTTGTAATATATAATTGAAAACTGGATGTTGTTGATCTTCGTTCTCATTTTTCTTTTTTGTAATACATAATATGTATGTTTTCTTTGCCGTGGTGTAAAAGGTTCTAGATGGTAGGGATATAATAGCATCTAACATACAAGTGTTTAGTAAATATGTCCTTAATTCAGCGTCGCTTTTTGTGTGAAAAAATCCGTCTGGCAAAATAACAAAAGCTCTCCCGCCAGGTTTTAAACTTCTTATTATATTAAGTAAAAATAGCCCTTCTTTGCTAGTCGTTTTTACATCATAAAACTTTGCTAGAGAAATACTGTTTGAAATAAATTCGTGATACGCAGACAAGCCTTTTCTAACATACGGGGGATTAGAAAGAATTAAATCATACTTTTTGTCGATATTACTAAGAGAACCAACCGTGTTGTTTTGAAAACATGAAAATATTGAGTTTATATATTTATAAAAAACTTCAATATTGGTTTTATATTTCTGAATATAATCGGATAATAATATAGTTAAAGACGCTTTTGCTAAAACAATCGTTTGATAATCTATATCAAACCCTTGATACACTATATCCGACTTAAATGTCCCATTATCAGCAAACCTAAATTCTGTATTAGTATTTCTAGCAATCATGCTTTCCAAAACAAATCCGCCAACGCCACACGCAGGATCACAAATTGTTTGATCAGCTGTCAGTTTATTAACTTGTGCCATGTTGATCATTGCACGAATAATGTTTCTTGGGGTGAAAAATTGTGCTAATAATTTAATCCCATTAGTTCCTTTCAAAAACTCTTCAAAAAGACTAGATTTAAACTCTATGGAAACGTTTTTTAGGCTTCCATAATTTTTGAAATTGGTCAATATATTATAGAACAATTCATCCTGATTTTTGTTTGTCTGCAAACTCAATCCATTGATTATACTTGAACCGTCTTCAGCAGGTTTGAAAATTGTTTTTATATATGGTCTTACATTTTTCATATAAAACCTTAAACAGTTCACTTTGCCAACTTTGTAGGTATCTTCAAACGAAATCGCAACTCCGGATTCGTTAGTCTCAATGAGGTTTAAATCACTGAGATATTTATACATGAAAATTTCAGTAAATGTCATTAAACACATTTTAGGATCATCACCAGTCGCTAACCAAATTGACTGCCAAATACTCTTTGCAAGCGATGTAGGATTTACAATTGCTTTTCCTTGACGTAAAATTGAACTGCTGCTATCCAACCCTCTTATGATTTCTACTGCTATTGTTTGCGAAGCCTTATTAAACATTAAGTTTTCGCAAGTAATTGGTTTGCCATTAATATTTTTTATAGAATTTGCTTTTATTTCACCATGGCAAACTTCGTGATTGGACTCACTTGTGTTAACAACATACCATTCATAATTGGTTCCATTACTAATGGCACCTATCAATGTTTCTGTTGCATCACAGTATTCTGCCAATTGTATAATAGCCTTCGTTCTATCATTTTCTGACAATAGTTTAGAGGGTAACTTGTTCTCAATTATAGCCACTATTTTGTAAGGCTTCTGTTTTCCTTCTAAAATTAACGCATCCGGTCTTTTATTTAAAAAAGTCTTTTTAACATTATTAGAGACAATATTCATTTGTTTTAATTGATTAAATGTTGTATTTCCTAAATTAAGAAAAAAATACTCTCCAATGGAAATCATATTATCCAAGGAATTATTTTGAAAAATCTGTTCGCTCATATCTTTTTACTCCCTTTGTTAATTCTATCTTTTTTCTAAGTCGATCTATTTCACATGGATTCTTAGTAAGATAGTCAATAATGTCTTTTGGCAGCTCGCCTCTACCAACAGCGGCTTTATCTAAAAATTCCAACTTTTCATTTTCACTTAATTTTAGTAAAGCGATAATTTGTTCTTGCTTGTCTGGGGTAGGTGGATTTATACGATTATGAAAAATGTCAAACAAATATGTCTTTGACACTCCTAAATCATCGGCAAACTGGGCTTGCGTATAGTGCTTCTCTTTTAAGAGTGCAACAAAATATGCGCCAAACGTACCCGCCTGATATTTAGTTTTAGCCACCGTCTCACCTCCAAAAAGTAAATAAGTAAACTAACTACTTTACTATTTTATCATATAGTATTAAAAATTGCAAGAGAAAAGCGCAATCTTTTTAGATTACGCTCACAAAAATCGATATATAATTTTCTATCAAAAACCGCCGAAAAACCACAAATTTAGGGGCTTGTGTTCAATAGGGCAAACTGCTGAAAAACCCAGTGTTTATGCGGGTTTTCTGGATTTATTGATTTGCTCAAATCAAGCCTCGTCCATCCAAAAAGTACGACACTGCCAAGGTCCTTATCTGGGACAAGTTGTTGTTTTTGTTCTTTGTTAGTATCACACTTTTTGTAGAAATTATGAGTAGAATTTCCAATTGTTTTTAAATTTTTATAAAGAAAAGGCCCTTCAAACTATGCCCTTAGTTACTACAATAGTATTCACATACAAACAAAAAACGAACCTACACTTTCTTTTCGGAAAGGATAGGTTCATCTTTTTTAATTCTTCGACTTTGATTAGATGCTTGATTGACACATTTATAGTATTAATGAACAACATCACAGTAAATGATTATGTATTCAAAAGCATACACATTCTTAACAAACAGCGTTAAGGACGCATCCTTGCGTTGCAGGGTGGATTGGTCTGCGTTTTTCTCATAGCGAATATCGGTTACTGTGTATGAGAAACGATTGCCTTCCATATCTGTGAAGAAAACACTATCTCCCACAGAAATGTCACGGTAAAAGTCGTACTGTCCTTTTTGGGATGTGCCACCGATCTGCATAGTTCGATCATAAACGCTTCCGCTGAATCGGCAAGGGCATTTTGCGGGGTTTCCCCATTCAGCG
>JAZNYQ010000128.1:0-16131 GCA_045594545.1 Eubacteriales bacterium
ATTCATGAACCAGCAAAAGATATATCTGGTTAGAGACCATTTAAATGTCATCAATGTCATTGGCTATGCTTATTATGATTTCGGAACTGTCGGCATAGCGCTATTCATGCTTTTCTGGTCTTTTATCTTCGGCATGATACAATCCTTCTTTCAAGTCAAAAATAGTCCATTCTCCCTGATGGCCCTTGGCAACGCCATGTCACCGATTGTCTTAAGTTTCTTTTCCGTATGGATGAGCCTGTTCTCCTTCTGGATGCATTGGGGATTTACCTTTATCCTATTTCTGATCGCCATCATCCATATCAAGCCAAAACACAAAGACATTTTGAATTAACTCTCATGGAGGATTTATTATGAAAGGTATTATTTTAGCCGGCGGTTCCGGCACAAGACTCTATCCGTTGACTAAGGTCACATCCAAGCAATTACTCCCTATTTACGATAAGCCGATGATCTATTATCCGATGTCGGTACTGATGAATGCCGGGATTCGGGATATTCTGATTATCTCCACCCCGCAGGATACCCCCCGTTTTCAGGATCTTTTGGGGGACGGTCACCAGTTCGGCGTTCATCTGTCCTATGCGGTTCAGCCCTCGCCCGACGGGCTGGCACAAGCCTTTATTATCGGTGCTGATTTTATCGGCGATGACACCGTTGCCATGGTGCTGGGTGATAATATTTTCGCCGGTCACGGACTGAAAAAACGGCTCAAAGCCGCGGTAGAAAACGCAAAAACCGGTAAGGGCGCCACCGTTTTCGGCTATTATGTTGACGATCCGGAGCGCTTCGGTATTGTGGAGTTCGACGCCAACGGTCGCGCCATCTCCATTGAGGAAAAACCGGCCAAGCCCAAGAGCAACTATTGCGTGACCGGCCTGTATTTCTACGACAATCGCGTTGTGGAATATGCCAAAAATCTTAAGCCTTCGGCTCGTGGCGAATTGGAGATCACCGATCTCAATCGCATTTATCTCGAACAGGGCGATCTGAATGTGGAATTGCTCGGACAAGGCTTTACCTGGCTGGATACCGGCACCCATGAGAGCCTGGTCGATGCCACCAACTTTGTTAAGACGGTTGAGACCCATCAGCACCGCAAGATCGGCTGTCTGGAAGAGATTGCCTATCTGAACGGCTGGATCACCAAAGAAGATGTACTGGCTGTATATGAAGTTCTCAAAAAGAATCAGTACGGTCAGTATCTTAAGGATGTTCTTGACGGAAAATATATGGATGCATTACGCTGATTATGGAGGAATAACACAATGACTATTATCGTTACCGGCGGTGCCGGCTTTATCGGAAGCAACTTCGTATTTCATATGCTGGGCAAGTATCCCGACTACCGTATTGTCTGCTTGGATAAACTGACTTATGCGGGCAATCTCTCCACCTTAGAGCCGGTTATGGACAACCCTAATTTCCGTTTTGTAAAACTGGATATCTGCGACCGTGCAGGGGTTTATCAACTGTTTGAAGAAGAAAAGCCGGACATGATCGTCAACTTTGCCGCAGAGAGCCATGTAGACCGTTCCATTGAAAACCCTGAAGTCTTTTTGCAGACCAATATTCTCGGTACGCAAGTTTTGATGGATGCTTGCCGCAAATACGGCATTACCCGTTACCATCAGGTGTCTACCGATGAGGTGTACGGCGACCTGCCGCTGGATCGTCCCGACTTGTTCTTTACCGAGGAAACACCGATCCATACCTCTTCCCCTTATTCCAGTTCCAAAGCCGGTGCCGACCTGCTGGTTCTGGCCTACCACCGCACGTTTGGACTGCCCGTAACCATTTCCCGTTGTTCCAACAATTACGGCCCTTATCATTTCCCTGAGAAACTCATTCCGCTCATGATCGCCAATGCTTTGGCCGATAAACCTCTGCCGGTTTATGGCGAGGGGTTGAATGTGCGCGACTGGCTGTATGTTGAGGATCATTGCAAAGCCATTGATCTGATCATTCATAAGGGACGCGTCGGTGAGGTGTATAACATCGGCGGCCATAACGAAATGAAGAACATTGATATTGTTAAGATCATTTGCAAGGCGCTGGACAAGCCCGAAAGCCTGATCACCTATGTGACCGACCGCAAGGGACACGATATGCGCTACGCCATTGATCCGACCAAGATTCACAATGAACTGGGCTGGTTGCCCGAAACCAAGTTTGCCGACGGCATCCAGAAGACGATTCAATGGTATCTGGATAACCGCGAGTGGTGGGAAACCATCATTTCGGGCGAATACCAAAACTACTACGAAAAGATGTATGGGAACCGCTAAATGAAAGTATTTGTTACCGGCGTCGGCGGTCAGTTAGGCCACGATGTCATGAATGAACTGGCGCGCCGTGGGCATATCGGCATCGGTAGTGATTTAGCTACAGGCGATGTGCTGTTAGACATTACCGATCCGGCGGCTGTTGAAGAAGCCCTGACCACGGCTCATCCCGATGCGGTGATCCACTGCGCAGCATGGACGGCTGTAGATGCCGCCGAGGAGGAAGAAAACCGCGACAAGGTGCATCAGATCAACGTCATGGGCACCCAATATATAGCCGATGCCTGCAAAAAAATCGGCGCAAAAATGATGTATATCAGTACCGATTATGTTTTTAATGGGCGGGGAGAGATGCCGTGGACGGCCGATTGCGAGGATTTTGATCCGTTAAATGTGTACGGAAAGTCCAAATTTGAGGGAGAAATGGCCGTAAAATCCACCGTTTTGGCTCATTTTATTGTCAGAATCGCATGGGTTTTCGGTAAAAACGGCAAGAATTTTATCAAAACCATGCTCAATGTCGGCAAAAAATATGATACGGTGCGGGTGGTAAACGACCAGATCGGCACCCCTACCTACACTTACGATTTGGCACGACTGCTGATTGACATGATTGAAACCGAAAAATACGGCACCTATCATGCCACCAATGAGGGCGGTTTTATCTCGTGGTATGATTTCACCTGCGAGATTTTCCGTCAAGCAGGCTACGACACCAAGGTTATCCCTGTAACCACCGAAGAGTACGGGCTGTCCAAAGCAGCGCGCCCTTTTAACAGTCGTTTAGACAAAAGTAAATTAACGGAAAACGGGTTTGTTCCCCTGCCCTGCTGGCAGGATGCTTTGTCCCGTTATCTGGAGGAAATCAAAGATGGGTCAAATTAAGGTAACCAAATGCCCGATCGAGGGGCTATATATTATTGAACCTGCCGTCCATGGAGATGCCCGCGGCTATTTCATGGAAACCTATAATCAACGCGATATGCAGGAAGCCGGACTGAACATGGTATTCGTACAGGACAATCAGAGCATGTCGGTCAAGGGTGTCCTGCGTGGCTTGCATTTCCAAAAGCAATATCCGCAGGGGAAGTTGGTACGCGTGATCAAAGGTCGCGTCTTTGATGTGGCGGTAGATCTACGCAAAGACAGCGCCACTTACGGCAAATGGTTTGGCGTGGAACTGACCGAGGAGAACAAAAAACAGTTTTACATCTCCGAGGGGTTCGCTCACGGTTTTCTCGTATTAAGTGACACAGCGGAATTTTGCTATAAAGTGACCGACTTTTATCATCCCGGAGATGAGGGCGGATTGGCTTGGAATGACCCTACCATTGGCATTGAGTGGCCGGAATTGATAGGGCAATATAACGCAACGGCATCGGCAGAGGGCTATACCCTTGCCGACGGCACCCCGCTTACTCTCAGCGACAAGGATCAAAAGTGGCTGGGGCTGAACGATACTTTTTCTTTCTAAGGAGTGCATTATGCCGGATTTTTCAGTAATTGTTCTCAATTACCATCCCGATAAGGACAAGCTGTTTGCCACATTGCGTTCGATTCTCTGCCAAAAGGATGTATCCTTTGAGATCATTCTGGCGGATGACGGTTCCCCCGATCCGCTTAAACCGGAGATTGAAGCCTTTATGGCCTCTCATAAATTTACAGACTATCAACTGGTGCTTCATGAGCATAACGGCGGAACGGTCCGCAATTTTTATGACGGGCTTTCCCATGCCAAAGGCAAATACATCAAACCGATCTCGCCCGGTGACTGTTTGTATGATGATCAGACCCTATCCGCCGTATTCCGTTACATGAAAAAGCACGAGGCGCGCTTACTGTTTGGGGATATGGTGTATTACAACGGCGATCGAATTCTCAATATCAAGACCCCCTGGATAGAGAAGCCCTATCACCGTCATCAAAACCGAAAGATCCTCAAGCAACAGATGATTCACTGCCAGTACATTTCAGGGGCTGCCGTCTTTTATGAGCGCTGTTTGCTGGAAGATGGTTTACAAACGATCCTGGATACCGTGATTTATGCCGAGGATGTTATGTTGCAGCTGTTTGCGGCACAAGGGGTTACCACCCATCATCTGCCGCAATTCGTGATGTGGTATGAATACGGAACGGGATTATCGACCGATCCGCAGAAGAAGGCATCGCCCCGTTTGGTGCAGGATTTTTACCGTTTCTATCAATTATTATTACGACTATACCCCCACACCCCTTATGCCAAGCGCATCTGCCGACTTTGGCGGATCATGATAGAAAAGGGGCGGGTTCGCAATATGATTCGCAAGCTTACAAATTTGGATAGGATCCTATTCCGCATACGCTGTTTACTGTTAAACCGAGCGTATACCTGTACGGGATATGACCTTACTCATATCAATGATTACACAAAGAAGGATGACGCCTGCCATGGAAATTAAAAAATATCAGTTCCCTCCTCACGGAGACGAACGCGGACAGTTGATCGCCATTGAGGCTATGAAACACATACCCTTTCCCGTTAAGCGGGTGTACTACATTTACGATACTCTGCCCGGTGTACGCCGTGGTTTTCACGCTCACCGCAATTTAGAGCAGATTCTCATATGCGTCAGCGGCAGCTGCATGATCCATTTAGATAATGGATTTGAAACGCAGGAAGTACGACTGGACTCCCCGGCGGAAGGACTCTACATCGCCAACGATATGTGGCGGGAGATGTATGATTTTTCAAGTGATGCCGTTCTGCTGGTATTGGCGTCTGAGATCTATGATGAGGCCGATTACATTCGCGATTATGACACATTTATGGACATGGTTCACAATAAGGAGGACAAATGATGAATATTCCCTTTGTTACATTCCGACCGCTGGAAAAAGAATTAGATGCCGATCTGCGCGCGGCGTTTGCTCGCGTATACGAGAACAGTTGGTATATCGGCGGAAAAGAAGATGAAGCCTTTGAAGCGGCTTTTGCTGCCTACTGTCACACCAAATACTGCATTGGTGTGGGTAATGGATTGGATGCGTTAATGTTAGCGCTTCGAGCGCTTGGTATCGGCAAGGGGGATGAGGTTATTGTCCCGTCTAACACCTTTATTGCCACGGCGCTGGCCGTTACCTATGTCGGTGCCACTCCCGTATTTGTAGAGCCGGATATTCGTACTTACAACATCGATCCTGCCCGTATTGAGGAAAAGATCAACGCCAAGACCCGTGCCATTATGCCGGTACATCTCTACGGTCAGCCGGCCGATATGGATCCGATCATGGCTGTTGCGAAAAAGTACAATTTATATGTAGTGGAAGACTGTGCACAAGCCCACGGTGCCACCTACAAGGGACAGATTATCGGCTCCTTCGGAGATGCCGCAGGATTTAGCTTTTATCCCGGTAAAAACCTTGGGGCATTGGGTGATGCCGGTGCTGTTGTAACCAACAACAAGGAGTTGGCCGATAAGATTCGCGCCCTTGGCAATTACGGATCCGACTACAAATATCATCACATTTATCAGGGTACCAATTCCCGTTTGGATGAATTGCAGGCAGCCTTTTTGTCTGCCAAATTGCCGCACATGGACAAGGTAAACGAGAATCGCCGTGCCATTGCCGAGAAATTCTCCAAAGGCATTCAGAATCCGTTAGTAGAATTGCCTTATATTTTACCGGAAACCAATCCGGTCTGGCACATTTATGCCGTTCGCAGTCAGCATCGGGATGCGCTTGCTGATTTCCTGCAATCCAAGGGAATCGGGACCAACAAGCACTACCCCATTGCCATGCATATGCAGGAGTGTTACAAAGACCTGGGTATTAAGCAAGGTGAATTACCGATTGCCGAGGAGATCAGTGCGACCCAGCTTAGCCTGCCGCTCTACTACGGCATGACCGATGAAGAAGTTCAATATGTGATCGATCAGATCAATGTGTTTGCCGTATGAAAACAAGAAATTCTTCCATTGAACTGTTGCGCATCTTAGCCATTCTAGGTGTAGTGGTTTTACATTACAACGGATTTGTTGCCTTTGGGCAGGTAGCGGAAGGCTCCATTCAGCAATATATTCTTTTTGGATTTGAAAGTCTGTTCTTATGCGCGGTCAACACATTCGTTTTGATCTCCGGATATTTCCTGAGCGTCAGCACGGAGCGGCGATGGGTTAAAGTGCTGCAACTGCTTGCTCAGGTCATTCTTCTCGGCGCGGTACGATATGGCTTTTCTCTCCTGCTTTCCGGTGCCGGATTCTCCATCTCTTCTTTGATTGGCAGCATGATCCCCAACAATTGGTTTGTTACCTTGTATGTGACCCTATATATTCTCTCCCCTTATATCAATCTTTTGTTGGACAAATTAAATGAAACACAAATGACAACGCTACTGGTCACAGTTTTTGTTCTGTTTTCCCTGTGGCCGACGGGTATGGATATGGTTCGCGATATCACCGGATTATCCTTTATCGGTTTGTACCCACTGAGCAATGGCGGGAATGTTGATGGATACACAATCGTTCAGTTTTGCCTGATGTATTTGATTGGTGCATATTTACGGAGATTTGAAAACCGTATTCGCATAAAAAGCGTATGGTTATCCTTGATCTTTGTTGGATGCATTGGTATGATTACCCTTTGGCAGGTTATTCTTCCTGCCGGCGCTCGCGCCTACAGTAATCCGTTGATCATCTTGATGGCTTTCTGTGCATTTGTTTTGTTTTCTCGCATTTCCATACAAAGTAAATGGATCAACCGATTGGCGCAAGGCGCATTTTCCTGCTATATTCTTCACGATGTCTTTTTGCCGTATCTTGGAATCGAATATGTAATCGGCAATCATCCGCTATTGTTAATCGGACATATCGTAGCTTCTGCGATAGGCATATATTTGTTGTGTTTTGTTGTGGATTTTGTTTATGGCCTTATCAGCCGTCCGATCCTATCGAGGATAGGAAAACCGTTAGCAAAATTTGATCGATTCATTTCCCCCTACAAGGAGTAAGAAAATGAAAGTTCTTATGGTTGTGTCTTGGTATAGCCCGAAAGATGCACCGGTCATGACGGCCGGTGTGTTCCACTATGAGCAATCCATGGCATTGAAGCCGTACTGTGATACGGCCCTGTATTTTCCCTATGACACTGACCTGTCCGAAGACTTTTCCAAAGCAGAAGAAAAGGGACTTTTGACGTATCGACGCGCCAAGAGGCCCTTTCGTATTCCAAAGGTGAGTGCTTTCCTGCATCAAATGCGCGTTTTTTCTGACCTTCGGCGGATTTGTCAAGAGTTTCAGCCGGATGTGCTACATGCTCATTGCTCCATTCCGGCCGGACAGATTGTAGCTGCGTTTGGGAAACGCTACGGATATCCCGTGGTTATTACCGAGCATTCTCCCATGGAACAAATGCCCATAGATCGACCGTCGGTTTACCGCAAAATACAATATGCCTACAGTCACAGTGATGCCAACGTGTGTGTGTCGAAGAACTCTATGGATCGTTTGCAGGAAGCATTTCCTGCCTGTAAATTTCAGGTCATCTACAACGGCATCATCAATCCCAATTCCTTGCCTAAAGACAACAACACCTATGCCATTGCCGGCAAGATCAACTGCTGTATTGTTGCGGCCTTTTACAGCAAAGACATTAAGGGCTATCAATATCTGATTCCGGCCATGAAGCAGTTGAAGGATGAGGGGGTCCCTGTTGTTCTCCACATTTGCGGTGGGGGCGACTGGTTTGCCTACTATGTGGCGTTGGCCAAGGAGTTGGATGTTGAGGATGTATGCATCTTTCACGGAAGTTGCAGCCGCGAAAAGGTCTACTCTATTGTTTCACAAATGGATTTTAACATTTCGGCCAGTATTTTTGAATGTTCGGGCGTATCGGTGGAAGAGGCCTTGTTGCTTGGCAAACCGATGCTGGTGACTCGCTCGGGCGGAGCCAATTCATTGGTAACCGATGATGTTGCGATCGTAGTGGATCGGGAAAGCACAACGGCATTGGTAGAGGGAATCAAGGATATGATTACCCGCCTTCCCTCTTTTGACAATTCCGTCATTCAACAGTATGCTTATGAAAATTTTGAGATCGATCGGGTAAGTCAACAATATTATGACCTGTATCGTTCCGTTACGGAGAAATGACATGACCGAACAAACATTAGTTTCCCTTATCATTCCCTGTTACAATCATGAAAAATTTCTCGATGATTGTTTGCGTAGCATCATCAATCAAACCCACAACAACATCGAACTATTGATCTGTGATGACTGCTCTCCGGACCGATCGTATGAAATTCTCGAATCCTATCGAGCGCAGTTGTCGGCTCGTTTTGCTCGGGTGGAGATCATGCGCAACACGACAAATTGCGGTGTTACCAAGAACATTAACCGTATGCTGGCCATGGCAAAGGGCAAATACATCAAGATTTTGGCCAGCGATGATGCGATGGCAGCCGATGCCATTGCCTGCATGGCAGACTATCTGGATGCGCATGACGATATAGGCGTTGTGGTATCGAACGGCATCAAGGTCAGCGAGGATGAACAGTATCCAAACTTTACACCGGTATCCGCTATTTATGAACAAGCCCCTGACTTTGATTTACATGGTTTTTTTGAGCGGGTAGCCACCAATAACCCCATTTCAGCGCCGGCGGCCATGGTACGCATGTCGGTATACGAAGAATACGGATATTACGATGAGCAGGTCAAGGTTGAGGATTTTGAATTTTGGCTTCGCATACTCAAAGATCAAGCCGTACGGTTTGGATTTTTGGATAAGCAACTCCTGTATTATCGATTAAATGCGAATTCCATGACATCATTGACCGGTAATTCCGATTTAGCCGCACGCAGAAAGCGCATCTTATTCTCTGAGCTTGACAGTTTAAAAAAATTTAAGGACTACTTATCCCCTGCTTCATATGCAAAAATAGTGACAAATCGCCTGATGGCTGACCAATGGCTGGCTGTTGAATACCAATTGACGGATTGGGAGCGTGAATTAAAATATTATTGGAGAAACTTCCGAGAAAAGAAGGATCTACCATTAAAAAACAAACTCTCTTACGCTGTCTTTTCTTGCCGACAATTCATAAAAAAACGGATTAAACGGAGCTAACAGTTCATGACGCACAGTAAAAAAATTGCGCGAAACACCATATTTGCCTTTATCAATAAAATATTGGTATTGGTCTTGGCGTTTGTTTTGCGCAAGGTATTTATTTTATTTCTTTCCGAAGAGTTACTGGGACTCAATTCTCTTTTTGCGGATCTTTTAGGCCTTTTGAATCTGGCTGACATGGGCCTTGGGGTTGCTGTACAATTTAATTTGTATAAACCGATTGCCGAAAAAGACCAACAGAAAATTGGTCGTATCTTAAATGCAACCAAACGCATTTATAATATAATCGGCATTTCAATGATTGTTGTCGGACTGATTCTTAGTTTCTTTATTCAGTTTTTAATTAAGGACAATCCTTACGAATTAAACTTCCTGCGAACCGTTTTCGTATTGAATGTACTCAGCAGCGCATCCAGTTATTTCTTTGTGCATAACCGCATTTTCTTACAGGCGAGCGAAGATCTTTATGTTATGGACAAGGTAGACATGGCGGTCAATTTGGTGTGCAGTATCCTTCGCATTGGCATGCTGATGCTGTTCCGCAACTACTACCTATATGTCATTTTAACGATTTTACAGACGGTTACATCAAACCTGATTGTTAGTATTTCCTGTAGACGAAAGCATCCCTATTTACAAAAAATCAAGGGATACACAAAGGAAGAAACCGGTTCTTTATTAGCGAATATCAAACAGCTTATCCCTAATAAAATCAGCGCATTTATCTTTTCAAATACCGATAACACCATTATTTCGGCAACATTAGGTCTGGCCAGTGTTACCTATTTTACCAATTATAACAGCATATCGTTGCAGTTATTCTCGTTAGCGGCCATGCTTGCCGGTATTATTCGTGCTTCCTTTGGCAATGTGCTCCAAGAAGAACATGATCCGCAACAACACATGAAATTTCTCAAAAGTTATCAATTGATGCAATTTTTCTACTCTTGTTTTTGCGGTGTCACATTTTTCTGTCTGGCGGATGAGTTTATATCGCTTTGGTACGGAGAGCGATTTGTAGCGCCCCTTGCTTTTGTTATTATTTTGACATTAGACTTTTATTTGCACAGCATGTATCAGCCCTTGTCGATGATGCTGGAAGTTTTGGGGGAATTTCGCGAATTAAAAAGGCAAGAAATTTTTGCTATGATTCTTAATATAACCGTTTCCATCGCCTTGGTCTTCCCTCTTGGTATTATTGGTCCCATTTTGGGTACTTTTGCCGTAGATCTTTGCACAACGATATTCCGTATTCATACGATCCTTTACAAACACTACCGCCCTTTCATGAAGGAATACATCAAGAAATATATCACATATACCGGTTTATTTGCTGTTGAATATATTGGACTATATCTTCTGTGCAGCCTATTGCCATTACCTGCATCAATCGTATCCCTTCTCGTTAAATGTTTGATCTGCTTGGTAGGTACTGTTGTATTAAATCTTCTGATCTTCCGTAAAAGCGAAGAATTTTCTTATCTTAAAGATCGACTTTTACGCCTTATTAGGAAAGAGAGTTGAAAACCATGATCATCCACAATATGAAGGCGGCTGTCAAGCTGCTAATGAATCGCATATCTAAACGCCAATCCGGCCCGATTCGTGTAGTTTTTCTGTGTCAATATATTCCGGCTTGGAACAAGGTGGCACCTCTGTACCATCGGATGTTATCGGATGATCGATTTGAACCGATATTATTGTGTGTTCCTTCCGATATCACCCAGGTTGAGGAAAACGACACCCTTGACTATTATCAGCAACAAGGTTATACTGCTATTGATGCGCGAACAAATCATGGATGGTTGGACATGCGTTCTTTATCTCCTGACTATGTATTTTACTTGAGGCCCTACGATCATGTCATGCCAGCCGAATATGCCAGCGGAACTGTCTGCCGATTTGCTAAAATCTGTGTTATCATGTACGGCATGACCATGACAAAGCAAATCGCCGAGATTTCGATTGAGCCTATCTTCTTTCGGCATGTTTACCTTTACTTTGCTGAAAATGAATACATGAAAACACTAAACCATAAACATTTTCCCATTACCCATGCGCTGCGACTACGAAAGACGGTTCATCACGGGAGTCCTGCCATTGCCCAAATTTTACGGGAAAAAGACACTCCCACTACGATATGGGATTTTTCCGATGCCCCTTTTCGCGTTATGTGGACTCCGCGTTGGACAACCGATCCCCATTTAGGCGGAACCAACTTTTTTCTCTATAAGGATTGGATTCTAAATGATGCCGCGCAGCATCCGGATACCGCCTGGCTTCTCCGCCCCCACCCGCTGGCTTTCGAGAATTTTGTCAAGGCTGGTGATATGACACAAAGCCAAGTGGACGAATATCGTTCTCGCATTGATGCTCTACCTAATGTAATGTTAGACAATACAAAAGAATATACGGCATCTATGTGGCATTCTCATGCACTCATCAGTGATATTTCAGGCATTCTTCCGGAATACTTCATCATGAATAAACCGTTGATTTTTTGTCGCTCCAATATGATTTTAGAGCCTACAGATTTTACTGCAAAACTGCTAGAGGGGTGCTATTGCGTGGATACGCCCGAGCAATTGCAGGAGTGCCTAAATCAACTGCGTAGCGGTCATGATCCGCTTAAGCAAAAAAGAACCGAGATTATTGATCAACTTTTCGGTATAACACTTCATACCTCGGTTACGCATATACTAAATGAACTTATCAATGATATATAAACGAAAGGAACCCATCATGAAATATTATGTAGATGAAAACATAAAAGACACATTGCGTATCTTTCCGGAACAGGGACGATATGGCTATCATCGTTATGATCTGAATGAAAATCCCGAGGGTCTGCCTAAGGCCTTTGTTGATGATGTCTTAAAAGAGATTACCCCTGAGTTTTTATCCATTTATCCTGAACCCGATCGTTTCCTTAATAAATATGCCAAATTTATCGGCGCATCATACGAAAATGTTCTTACGACCAATGGTTCAGATATGGCCATACGGTACTTACTGGAAACCTTTGGCGAGAAAAACAAAGAGGTGGTAACGGTTTCCCCCTCTTTTGAAATGTATCGTGTAAACTGTTCACTCCTCGGGCTTAAGCATGTACCTGTCTGTTATCGCGAAGATTTGACGATCGATATTAATGACATTCTAAATGCCATCAGCAATGATACCCGTATTGTCGTATTGATTAACCCCAATAACCCCATGGGCAATGTTTATACCGAAGAAGAATTAGAACAAGTGATAGCGCGTGCGCATCAGGTTAATGCCATCGTTATTGTAGATGAAGCCTATCATTATTTTTACAATAAAACATTTCTTAAATATGCTTTAGAAGGCGATAATGTCATTATCCTCCGCACCTTTTCCAAACTCATGTCTATGGCAGCCTGTCGGTTGGGTATCGTTATTAGTAACCCCGAACTGATCCATTATGTAAAAAATATCCGCATGACGTTTGAGGTTAACTCCTTTGCTCTTCTGTTTGCCGAGCGGCTGATTGACAATCCGCATATTATTGATTCCTTGATTCGCTCCGAAAAAGAGGGCAAAGAATATACTTTAGATACGCTTCGAAATCACGATTACTGGTGTAAAGACTGTACCGGAAACTTCATTTTTGTTCAGCCCAGAAAAGATCCTTTTGAAGTCGCACAAAGGCTTAAAGATGAGAAAAATATTCTTATCCATACTTTTGGGAATGATCTACTCAAGAAATATCTGCGTATTTCCATAGGCTCTAAAGCCGCTATGCAAATTTTCCTGGATGCATTTCTTGCTATTGATAATGATTAAAAGGCGGTGACGATATGACCCAAAATCTGCGAAAAGAGTTATTGGATCACCTACTCTCTCTAAATTCTCAAGCCGAGGGGGTTTTGTTTGACCCGAAGGAATTGATTTTTGAGGAAAATATCCATATGAACTGCTTTTACTGCGGTCGTTATGGAAAGAACTGGCGGTGCCCGCCACATCTTCCGGACATTGATTACAAGAAGATGGTGAGGGAATTTGATTGCGGCATGTTTGTTACGGTTCGTTACGATGTTACGGATAAACAACAGTTGCCCCATATTCGCACCGAATCCAGCGTTGTTCTTCACAAACTGTTGCTGGCTATGGAATCTTGGCTATATCAGCAAAATAGCCCTACGGCTCTATCCTTTATCGGAGGCTCTTGCAAACTGTGCAAGGGTGGCTGCGGAAAAGATAGTTGTAACAACCCCTATATGTCCAGAAGTCCGGTGGAAGCAACCGGAGTCAATATTATTAAAAGTGCAAAAAAATACGGAATCGATGTTACCTTCCCCACCAACAAGCAATTGATGCGGATTGGCATGATTCTATGGCAGGAGGATTAATCAAATGAAGTATATTTTTATGGTCGCAGGAAAAGGATCTCGTCTACACCCGCTCACGCTCAATCATCCTAAATCTATGTTTAAGTTAGACCCCAAAACGACACTAATTCAGCGCATGGTGGCTCTGATTAAAAAACATGATCCACAAGCCGATATCGTTGTAGTAACCGGACACATGCACACCAGCATTGAAAATGCATTAGATGGTGTTACCTTTATCAATAACCCCTTCTATGAAGTCACCAACTCCATTGCATCCCTTTGGTTTGCCAAGGAGCATCTGGATGCAGATAATATCGTACTGATTGATGGCGACATCGTCATGTCTGAACAATTGATGAAAGATGTTGTTTGTGCACCGGTTGATAAACCTATGGTATTGCTTGACAGTTCGATTAAGACCGATGGCGACTACAATGTTCAGGTTTCCGGCGATCACGTTTTGGTCATGAGCAAGGATCTGGATGCCTACTATGGCGAATATGCCGGCTTAACCAAGCTGGATCGCAAAAGCGCCTTGCTTATGCGCGAAGAAATGGAGCAGATGATTGATGCCGGACACTACGATCAGTGGTATGAAAATGCACTGGTTCAATTGATATTCAAAACCGACTTCAAACTCTATTACAAGGATATCTGCGACTACGAGTGGACGGAAGTTGACTGTGTCAGTGACTTGATTTGTGCAAAAAATATTCACTTAAAGGAATTGCAAGGATAACATGATGAAATTACGGTTATTGGAGCAAAAAGATGCGCCGCTGATGTTAGAGTGGATGCATGATGCTGATTGTGTCGAAAACTTGCAGGCGAATTTTTCTGAAAAGACATTGGCCGATTGCCAGCGTTTTATTCAGGCCAGTCAAGATACATCGGAAACGCTGAACATGGCGATTGTGGACGACAATGATGAGTACATGGGCACGGTGAGCCTGAAACACATCGACATGCAGTTAAAAACGGCCGAGTTTGCCATTGCTACCCGCCGTTGCTCGATGGGTAAAGGGTTTGCAGCGTTTGGCATGAAGGCCATTATCGAAAAGGGACTGCATGAACTGGGGCTGGATACGGTTGTATGGTGTGTCTCCCCTCTCAACAAACGAGCTGTCCGCTTTTACGATAAAAACGGCTGGCAACGTGTCCCCGCCGATACCGTGCGTACCGATGGCTATACCCCCGAACAGGTAAAGTCGCTGATCTGGTATTGCGCTACTAAATAAAACAAATCCTCTCTCCATCGAGAGCGGATCATTTTTTACACGATTTGCAGTAAAAAAGTTTAATGAATAGTGAATGATACAAACGAAAAATCCGTCCACTTTCGTGAACGGATTTTCGTTTGGAGCTGATAACCAGATTCGAACTGGTGACCTCATCCTTACCAAGGATGTGCTCTACCTACTGAGCTATATCAGCGAATCGGAGACCTACTTGATTTCGGCCCCCACGAAATGGCAGGGGCAGAAGGGATCGAACCCTCGGCACTCGGTTTTGGAGACCGATGCTCTACCAGCTGAGCTATACCCCTGTATAGCATCTCTCTTGACGCTCGTATATTATACAATATGCAGACTGGCTTGTCAATAGATTTTGTCAAAAAAAGAGGGCAATTTGCCCTCTTTTTTACTTGTTTTTCAGCTGTTTTACCTTTTCCAAAATCGGATCGGGCGGAATCTCGTCCACATCATTCATGTCCTTGACACTGCTATGAGGAATGGCTTTCCACTCGGTCTTAGGATGGAAGATCGCGCTCACGGCAATAAATGCTGTGGGCAAAATGAAGATGGGAAAAGCCAAGATGCTGCGCCACATACGGAAGACGGGCTTCTGATCGGCCGCCAAGCCAAAGGCCGCCAATGCCGCAAGAGCCAACACCGCCACAAACGGCGTCAATAACAATAACCACAGCACCTTATCCGGCACACCGGACAAAATTAACAGTGCAGCATAAGGAATCAAGGAAAACAACATGGCCGCTTCCGAATACGGAACCAATAAGAAACAGAGAATGTCAAGCCCATCCACAAAATTCTTTTTCATGCGGATGCAGGCACCCCTCCACAGTTTGCGGAAACATTGCACGCCGCCCACTTCCCAACGGCGGAACTGAGAGAAGAAAAAGCGGGGCTTGGTCGGCTGTTCATCGTAAAACTTCGCATCTTGAATGACGCCGATCTTATATCCTTTCATGCGAGCCATGCAGGAAAATTCGCCGTCTTCGGTCATCGTTGAGGTCTGCCACCCATTCCGTAAAATCTCCCGACGGACGGCAAAGCCTGTCCCATAGATCATACAGGACATCCCGTTACTGCACCGCACAGCATTATACATGCGCATGATCAGCGACCAGAAAATATCATAACAGC